>VEPB01000371.1 GCA_012026715.1 Methylococcaceae bacterium
CGGTCGGTGATCTGGTAGACGTTGCCGGCTTCGTCGGTCTGGTAGTTCAGCGTTTTGTCGGCGGGCTTTTCGACCAGCGGATCGACCACTTCCGTCAACCGGTCCAGGTCGTCGTATTTGAACGTGGTGGTGCGGTGGATATCATTCTTCGGACTTCATTGCCGTCGTGCGTTTCCATTCGTCGCAATACGCGATGAGGCTGCTATTGCGACCTACGCGGGCTGCTGCGATAGACCTCTTGGATTTTGTCCTCGTACCCTTGATCTGCCGATCCAAGTCGACGAGACGGTTGTAACCGTCCGAAAAGCTCGCGCGCGCCGAGGCGCTTAAACCATTTTCGGCATCTTTCAGAATCTCCGGCAGACGCTTGCGGACTTGGCTCAACCCTTGGGCGATCACAATGCCGTATTCACTCAAAAGCCCCCGCGTCTGATTGGCCACCGCCGTACGCGCTTTCACCAAGCTCTGGGAGGCGAGGAGTCCATACCATTACCTTATCGCGTTGTCGCTGGTGATGGCGGCGACTTACTAAACCGCCGACGCGTGGGCCGGCAGCGGTCGTCCCCGGCAATAGAGGATGGCGGCCAGGGCGCCCAGGGCATGCCCGATGTGATCGACTCGAAAATCCGCTATGCCTGTCTTGGCCATCGTCACGTCGCTGCTCCAAGCCATGAATGCTGCAAACAGGACAAACGCGGCGATGAAAGAGAGCCAGTCTTTGAACGACAACTCGGCGTTGTCGGTGAAGTAGGCCGCGGCCAGACCGTAGAGTCCCCCGGAGATGCCGGTTATTGCCGTAGGCACCGGATGAAAAACCACCGATGGCATGGAAGCCACGCTGGCCACGGCGAGCACGGCAAGATATCGTCGCGCCCCCACGCGCCGCTCGTACACGGACAACATGCCTACCCCGGTGACATTGGTGAGCAGATGCAGCCAATTGACGTGAATGAACGAATGCGTGATGACTTGCAGGGGCCAGAGCGTGGCCAACTCCCTTGCGTTATTCAAAGCCAGCAAGGCGTAGGTTTTGTCGTTGACGGTATCGAAGCTGAAATCGCTGACGACCAGAAAAATCGCCAATAACGCGACGCCCAGGATTAACGAAACTTTGATGCTGGCAACGTGCCGGCCCCAGTTGACCGGAGCGGCTTTCAAGCTGGCTGGCGCGGGTTTGATGCACGCCAGGGACAGCACGTAAATCGCGACGACGAGGGTAAAAACGATCACTTCACGACCTGAACGTGGCTTTCAAGGTAACTTTGGGTTTCATGCGTCAGCTTTGCCACTTTTTCCAGTCCTTTGAGTTGAGCCTTGATGGCCAATTTACGGTTGTTCTCGAAGGTGAACTTCATCGGGCGCTGGGTAAAACCCTTGCCTATTTTCACGCTGGCGATTTCGTTGTAGGCAAAGAAGTCCGCCGGCAGGAACTTGCCCCAAAAATTGAGGCGAAAAAAGTAGAGGCCCTGCTCGCTGACCGCGATGAAGTAATACCTCATGCTCAGAAAGGCAAGCGGTCCGATCAGGAAAAACAGCCACATCTTGAAGGGCTGGGTCGCGAAAAAGAAGCCGATCAGCGAGTCGTTCATTTCCAGGTATTTGGAGATATGTTCTTTTGCTTTTTCCTTGTCCATTGCTGTGTCGTTACCTATCAGTTAAATCGATGAGTGGTGCCGCTACCGCAGCCCGGTAGTGACTCTTTTACGTCCTCTCCGCCGCATTCTCAAGTCGGAGCGCCGACAACGATGATCTGCGCCAAGGGACGCTTGGACTCCACCGCCAACTCGACCGCAGGGGTTGCTGCTCCCTGGCACCATCGGCCATTAGACCTGGGATCCCTGCTCGATGAGCGCCGCTCAGCCATCGGGGTTCAGGCAACCATGCAGGAAGTGGCGAACCGCCAGCCTGACCCACCGCTCGGCTTCCTCCTCGGTGGGCGGGTCTTCCAGCCCCAATTGCTGACGCTGAAAACGTTCGCCCCGAATCGCCTGCACCAGTTGGCCGGCGAGAAACTGGCAATCCCCCTTGATCAAGCCCCGTTCTTGCTGCAGGCTGAAATACGCGGTCAGACGCTGTAGGGTGCGTTCCGGGCCATTGCGGTAGAACTCCGCCGCCAGTTCGGGAAAACGCTGGGCCTCTGCCAGAATCTGCGCTCTCAAGCAGGTGCAGGACGGTCGCGTGATGCGGCTCAGATAGAGCTTGCCGAACTCCACCAGCACTTCTTCCAGAGGCTTGGACGAAGTCCCATCTAGCGGCAGGCTGGCGACGAATTCGTCGCTGAGCCGGCGCACCGCGGCGCCGAACAGTTCCGCCTTGCCGCCGAACTGCGCATAGATGGTACGCAGCGATACTTGGGCTTCGCGGGCGATGGTTTCCAGGCTCAGGCTGCCGTAACCGTGTTCGGCAAACAGTTGCATGGCCTGATCCAGCAATTGATCGCGCCGCAGCGCTTCCTCGCCCCGTCGCGGCCGCCCCGACCGCACAGCGGTTTTTGGTTCTTGGGATTCTTGTTTTGTCATAAATGAAACGGTAGATTACCATTTAATTCTGCGCTGATTCCTGTTGGATGCTCAAGAGGCGAGTATGGCCGCTATGATCGATGACCTTGACGATGAAAAGCAAAGACGAGCGCCGCATGGAAACACGCCCGCCTCAATTTTCCGCAGTACCTCGCATCGGCGGCAGCGGCCCTGTCTGGCGCTAATTCTCCTGTCTCTCACGGCCTGTGGCCCCAATC
>VEPB01000294.1 GCA_012026715.1 Methylococcaceae bacterium
CCCGAGCACCGCCAGCATCTTGCCTTCCGCCAGTCCGGGAACGGCAACGCCTCCGTAGCGCGCCGACGGCGTCCCCAGCAGATGCAACTCCAGCCCCGCCCGGCGGTCCATACCCCCCCCTGTCGACCCTTTCCGGCGTGCGTCGAGTATATCCGCCGACCCTCGCCGGACCAATGGTCGCGTGTTGGAAACTTATGAGGGGTTCACCGCCGCGCAGGGGATCCCGAGGCGCGCGAGTTCGGTCGCGAGCTTCAGCGATCGAAGGGCCGACGAAAAACCCTCAGAGATTCGGGAAATGGCGGAAGCAACGGCCCGGGGTGACTGTTGCATCGAGAGGTCGGGAGCAAGACCGATGAGCGTCTTCTCCCTCCGGACGCTGTCGTTAACGGTTGGGCTGAATGCGAAAAGACCCAACTGTTGACTTTGTTCGGTGGCGCTGCTCGGACCCAAGCCACAGGGGAGGGCGTCGAGCCGGCAACCATGGGGTTGGGCAACGTGACCCAGTCACTGAAGCCCGGACCGACATCCCTTAAGGTGACACTGCGATCCAGCGCGCCGAAGCGCATGCCATCGGGCAAGCCTCCGGCCCCGGTCCGCCACCATCCCTTTCCGTTTCCGGAGGCACACCATGAAAATACTCCCCCAACTCCCCGGTCCCCACGACATTCCCTTCGCTGCGCCGCTGTGGGGCGGCATCATTCTTGGCGCCATCATCGGCTACGTGATTTTCCATCTGCTCGACGTGTTTATTGCCTACCAGGAGAAATGGAAACGGCGCTAGATCACTCGGTTACTGCGGGCAGGGGCAGCGATGCCCCGGGCTCCGCCTTCCCCAAAGTTTGTTCCTGCACTCAAAATGACCCGGCCGACCCACCTCCTGACCGCTGCCGGACACCCACCACGATGCAGGATCAAAGCCGCAACTGGACCCATTATTTCCCCGATCTCGCTGCAGTCCGGGATTCCGCCGTCATGGGCATGATGGATGCCGCCGGCGTGGTCACCCTGCCGGAGAAAACCCGCGTGTTTCTCACCGGCAGCAGCTGCCAAAATTATCTGATGGTCGCCTGCGGCGCCGTTCGGGTTCACATGCTCACCGAATCCGGCCGCGAACTGTTGCTGTATCAGGTCAGCGCCGGCCAGTCCTGCGTGCTGACCACCTCCTGCTTGCTGGGCCATTCCACCTATCCGGCGGAAGGCGTGGTCGAGTCGGCGGTCACCGCCTACGCGATTCCATCAACCGTGTTCCAGGCCACCCTTGACCAATCCAGGGCCTTCCGCGATTTCGTCTTCAAGGATTTCTCCCTGCGCCTGGCCGGGGTCGTCGCCCGCATGGAGGAAGTGGCGACGGTGGACATCGACTCCCGGCTGGTTCGCTGCCTGCTGTCGAGCGAGACCGACCTTTTGGCGAAGACCCACCACGAACTGGCGATCGAACTGGGTTCGGCCCGGGAGGTGGTTTCGCGCCATCTGAAGCGCTTGGAAAAATTGGGTTGGGTCACCCTGAAACGGGGAGCCATCGGCTTGGCCAACCGCGCCGCCATGCAATCCTTTCTGAACCACCGGGAACGCTGAACCGCGCCGGCTCACCCAGGCAGCCAAGCGCCGCAACGCCCCGCCAATCGCGTTCCGCACCTTTCGGAGGCGCCAATCCCGGTTATCCTTAGCGGCTTCGACCCGGTTCAACCATCCGCCAGGAGCCTTCATGCCCAAACCCATACTGCGCCCATTGCTCAAGACCCTGGCGAGCCTGCTGTTCCGGGTGCGCCTGGAGGGCGACCTGAACCAGTTTCAGCAGAACAAGCTGCTGATCGTCGCCAACCACGAGTCCTTCCTGGACGGCTTGCTGCTGGGCCTGTTCCTGCCGGTGGACCCGGTGTTCGTGGTGCATACCGGCATCGCCGGCCACTGGCTGTTCAAGCACTTCCTGGGGCTGTCGGAGTACCTGACGATCGACCCGTCCAACCCCATGGCCATGAAGAAAATTCTGCGGCTGGTGGAATCGGGACGGCCGGTGGTGATCTTTCCGGAAGGACGGCTGACGGTGACAGGATCACTGATGAAAGTTTACGAGGGACCCGCCTTCGTGGCCGCCAAAACCGGCGCCACGGTGATCCCGGTGCGGCTGGACGGACCCGCCCGTTCCTATTTCAGCCGGGTTTCCGGGCGCTACCCCCGGCGCTTGCTGCCCAAGGTCAGCATCTCGATTCAGGCCGCCACCCGCCTGCCCATGCCCCAGGCCGAGCAGGCCAAGGAGCGGCGCCGCCTGGCAGGGGAGAAACTGCGCCACATCATGCAGGACATGATGTTCCGTTCCCGTCCGCTGCAGACCCTGTTTTCGGCCCTGGTGGACGCGGCGGCGGTCTATGGCCCGCGCCGAGCCCTGATGGAAGACATGCAGGGCGGCGAACGGTCCTACCGCGACCTGATCAAGATGGCCTTAGGGCTGGGCCGGCTCACCGCCCGCCACACCCAGGTGGGCCAGAACGTCGGGGTGTTGATGCCCAACCTGGCCTCGACCTTCGGGCTGATCTTCGGTCTGTCCAGTCACGGCCGGGTTCCGGCCATGCTCAACTACACCTCGGGCGCCGAAGGGCTAAGGTCGGCCTGCGTCGCCGCCGGCATCACCACGGTGTTCAGTTCCCGCGCCTTCCTCGAAAAGGCCAAGCTGGAATGGGTGCCGGAGGCCTTGGCCGGAGTGACCCTGCACTATCTGGAAGACCTGAAGGAGCAACTGGACTGGCGTGACCGCCTCTGGATCGCCCTGCACCTGCTGGCACCGCGGCTGGCGGAGCAACGGGTGAATCCGGATCAACCCGGCGTCGTGCTGTTCACCTCCGGCTCGGAAGGCCGCCCCAAGGGGGTGGTGCTGTCGCACCGGGCGATCCTGTCCAACGTCGCGCAGATCCTGGCGGTGATCGACTTCACCGTGGAAGACAAGATGCTCAACGCGCTGCCGGTGTTCCACTCCTTCGGCCTCACCGCCGGGGGGCTGCTGCCCATC
>VEPB01000018.1 GCA_012026715.1 Methylococcaceae bacterium
GGAACGCCAACTGCTTCAGGCCGCATCGGCCATTCCGGTGCGCCACCGGTTTCCGGTCTACTTGACCAACCTCGCCTACCTGACCTGGCTGGGACGGGATGACCTCAGAAGCGCCCTGCCCGACCTGGCCAACCCGCTCCAGCAACTGAGCCTGATCGCCTGGCATTATCTGCAAGGCGTTCACGAATACCGGTTTTACGACTATCTGTCGGATGGTGAAATCGCGGTACTGATCGAACCCTTGGCGCCATCCGAACAGCACGGCGATACCATTCCAGGCTGGCTCCTGCTGGCCTGGGTGCTGGACGCCACGCTGAGAGGAAACATTGACATCAACTCGGCAACCGGTTGCCATCAACTGGTCGATTGGGGCGAGCGGCAAGGCCGCGAGCGCTTCCGAATCGACGAACTGATTCGGGCCCAACGGAACTCGCCAACAACCCACGGCGGTGATGGAAGGGGCGAGTCCTCCCCCAATGTTGCTGAAACGGGGAACCCTCTCCCCGCGGGAGAGGGTCGGGTGAGAGCAATAGCGTCCAATGCTTCAAGGAGTTTGTCGCAAGCACAAAGCGCTCCGGGCGTCAACCTGGTCGGCTATGCCGCCGGAGAACTGGGCATCGGCGAAGACGTTCGGATGATGGTCAAATCCTTGCTCACCACTGACATTCCGTTCTGCGTCATCAACCGCAAGCCCAGTTCCAACATCCGACAGGCGGACGACTCGATCCTGCGATATGTCTCCGAGCAACCGATCCACCCGATCACCATCATCTGCATGACGGGGTTCGACACGGTACAACTGGCGCTGGAAAGGCCGGACGTGTTCGACGGCAAATATGTCGTCGGCTATTGGCCCTGGGAACTGCCTGAATGGCCCAAGGATTGGCATGTTGCCTACGACCTGGTGGACGAAATCTGGGCTTCCAGTCGCTACACTCAGTCGGCTTACGAAAATTCGTCGCCGAAACCGATCCGGTACATGCCGATGACCGTCAGCTTCGATGCCCCCGGCGATTTCCGCAAATCGGACTTCGGACTGCCGGAAGACCGCTTTCTGTTCCTGTTCGCCTTCGATTTCATGTCCTACCCTTCCCGCAAGAACCCGGAAGGTTGCCTGGAAGCCTTCCAGACCGCATTTCCCGACAAGGACGAAAAGGTCGGACTGGTCTTGAAGGTTTCCAACGTGGATCTTAAGGACCGGCGCTGGTCGTCGCTCGCCAAACGCTGCAAGGTTGATCCGCGCATCACGTTACTTAGCGAAACTCTGGACCGCCGCCGGGTGCTGGGCTTGATGGCCGCATGTGACGCCTATGTCTCGCTGCACCGCGCCGAGGGTTTTGGGCGTACCCTGGCGGAAGCGATGCTGCTCGGCAAGCCCGTCATCGCGACGGACTATTCCGGCAGTACCGACTTCGTCAGCGATAAGACGGGATTTCCGGTCCCCTATCAGGCAAGGCGGGTGAAAAAAGGGGAATATCCTTTTGCCGAAGGGATGCAGTGGGCGGATCCGGATACCGCGGCCGCCGCGCAGCACTTCCGATCAATCTTGGCCCATCCTGAAGCACACACGGCCACACTCGCTGATGCAAGACGGCTGATCGAGACCAACTATGGCGCGACAACGACCGGACGTAACTATGAGGCAAGAATCACTGAACTCACCAAGATCGCCCGTGGCTAAC
>VEPB01000360.1 GCA_012026715.1 Methylococcaceae bacterium
CAAGCCGGAGGAAAAGAAGCCGCTGCTGCCGCCCGCGGTTAAAACCGCGCTAACCCTCGGCGTGGCTGCGCTAGCCTTCCTGTGGGTCGGCGCCAACGCGCCGGCCGCCTTCCTGGGCCATTTCACCGTGTTCGTGCTGGCCTGCTTCGTGGGCTACATGGTGATCTGGAACGTCACTCCAGCCCTGCATACCCCGCTGATGAGCGTGACCAACGCGATCAGCTCCATCATCGCCATCGGCGCCCTGATCCAGGTGTCCTCGCCCGGCGCGATGATCACGATCCTGGCGGGGCTCGCCATCGCGTTGACCGCGGTCAACATGTTCGGCGGCTTTTGGGTGACCCAGCGCATGCTGCGCATGTTCCAGAAATAAGAAGGGGGAATCATGTCTGAAGGTTTGGTTACGGTCTCGTACATCGGCGCGACCATCTTGTTCATCCTCAGCCTCGGCGGGCTCTCCAACCCGGAGACGGCGCGGCGCGGCAATATCTACGGCATCGTCGGCATGGCCATCGCCATTCTGGCGACCATCTTCGGCCCCAAGATCTCCGGTGCCACCAGCTTCGCGACCCTGCTGGTGGCCATGGCCGTCGGCGGCAGCGTGGGTGTGTTCGCGGCCATCAAGGTCAAGATGACCGAGATGCCGGAGCTGGTGGCCCTCATGCACAGCCTGGTGGGCCTGGCCGCGGTGCTGGTGGGCTATGCCAACTACATCGACCCCACCGCCAGCTTCTATGGCGCGGAGAAGACCATCCACGAGGTGGAGATCTATGTGGGCGTGCTGATCGGCGCGGTCACCTTTTCCGGCTCGGTCATCGCTTTCGGCAAGCTGTCCGCCAAGATCAGCGGCAAGCCGGTGCTGCTGCCGGCCCGCCATTGGCTCAACTTAGGGCTCTTGGTGGCCGCCATCCTGCTGGGGCGTTGGTTCATCTCCGTCGACAGCGGCATGATCCCGCTGCTGCTGATGACCGTCATCGCCCTGGCGTTCGGCGTCCATATGGTGATGGCCATCGGCGGCGCCGACATGCCGGTGGTGGTGTCCATGCTCAACAGCTACTCGGGATGGGCGGCTTCGGCCACCGGCTTCATGCTCAGCAACGATTTGCTGATCGTCACCGGCGCCTTGGTGGGATCGTCGGGCGCGATTCTGTCCTACATCATGTGCCGCGCCATGAACCGCCATTTCCTGTCGGTGATCGCCGGCGGCTTCGGCACCGAGGGTGGCGCCCCCGCTGCGGCAGGCGGGGTTCAGCCTGCCGGCGAGGTGCAACCCATCAGCGCGGTGGAGACCGCCGAACTCCTGCGCGAGGCCTCCAACGTCATCATCGTGCCAGGTTACGGCATGGCGGTGGCCCAGGCCCAGCACACGGTGTTCGAAATCACCAAGCTGCTGCGGGAGAAGGGCGTCAACGTCCGTTTCGGCATCCATCCGGTGGCCGGCCGCATGCCGGGCCACATGAACGTGCTGTTGGCCGAGGCCAAGGTGCCCTACGACATCGTGCTGGAAATGGACGAGATCAACGAGGACTTCCCCGAGACCGACGTGGCCATGGTCATCGGCGCCAACGACATCGTCAATCCGGGCGCCCAGGAAGACCCTTCCAGCCCCATCGCCGGCATGCCGGTGCTGGAAGTCTGGAAGGCCAAGACCTCCATCGTGATGAAACGCTCCATGGCCTCCGGCTATGCCGGCGTCGACAACCCGCTGTTCTACAAGGACAACAATCGGATGCTGTTCGGCGACGCCAAAAAGATGCTGGAGGAAGTGTTGAAGGGCTTGCAGTCGTAACAGGGTGTCCTGAAAATCCCCTCGCCCCGAGGGCGAGGGCAAAGGGATTTACACAAAAAGTCTGCAAGCCTCTGAACATCAGGCCCTTTCCCCGCGGGAGAGGGGCAGGCGTGAGGGCCAGGGCGCTGACGCGTCAGCGAGGTCGTCGCAGGGATTGAGCGCTGCAGGCTCTCACCTCTGCCGACTTCGCCCCCACGCTCCACGCTCGCCGCCGGGAAGGGTCGCAACTGAAACGACCGTTTTCGATTGGAGAGGGGGTGATGTTCAGGGGTTTAAGAACTTGTGTAGAGACCGATGCTTTGAGTGGGGGCGGGATTAAGACAGGACAAAGCCCAGCCGGTTGAGAGTTTCGACCGGCTGGGCTTTGCTGTATAGGGTGCTATTGCGTCGATACCCGGAATCTTTCGACGTTCGCGTGGTTCAGGGCGCGCTTTTCAGGCGTTTACTGCACTCGCTGAAATAACCGCCGCCCTTTTGAATCCACTTCAGCGAGCCGTTGCCCGCGCC
>VEPB01000019.1 GCA_012026715.1 Methylococcaceae bacterium
CCCGTGATCGCCGTATTCCTGCGATGCCCCCGTCTTGCGGGCGCTCCAGCACTCCTGGCCACGCGCATTGACGATGGCCGCATCCAAGGTGATCCGGCCATCGTACCCGGCGTTCACATGCACATTTTCGTTGATCACCATGTCGGAAAGCCGCAGCTTGACGCTGGGAGCGCCGGGCTGCGAGGTCTTCAGCATGGCCCGGTTGAACATTTCGTTGGCGCCGGCCTTGACCCATCCGACGATATCGCCCTGGATGGCGATATCCTGGGCGGGGAAGCTGCTTTCTTCCAGGGTGCGTTTGCCGACCACGCTGCTGCGCAGTCCGTTTTCGGCGCTGACCGAGGAAATGGCGGCGCAGTTGCGGACGACCGTCATGTCCTTGGAATCGATCATGCTCTTGTAGGCGGGGGTGAACGAGGTTGGAACGATGGATTTCTGAACACAGGCTGCGCTGAGGATGCCGACGCAGATCAGTACGCTCGGGGCCGCGATTCTCATGGTTTCTCCGTTGGTTGGGTGAGGTTTCGCTTGCTTTCGGGGCTGCAGCGGCCGGTCGGGAGCCGCAAGCCCTGTGGCTCCGGAGCGACCGACGGGCGACAGTTTACGCCGGCAGGGCGCCGACGTTAATCCGTAAAATTCGACCGCCAATTCCCCAGGCAGCCTGCGGCGGAGGCGGTACCTCGGGTCGGTTCTGGTTCCGCGGCTCTCAGCTCCTGCCGCGATTCCGGCAGGGCCTGTTGTTTTGGCTCAATTTTCGTTTGAGCTTAGCCGGGCTGTGGGGTACCATCTCGGCCGATTCCATCCAACGTCAACCGCGCCGTATCCTCCCCTGTCCATCGTCGACTTTATCAAGAAGCTGCTCGGAAACGTCGCCGGCGATTCCGGGTCAGCGCCGGTCCAGGCGCCAGCCAGCCAGCCAGCCGCAGCGAGCGGCGTCCGGATTTACAGCCGTTCCGAGCACAACATTTCGCGTGCCTTCATCAGCGAAAGCTCGCTGAAGGTGTTGTACCGGTTGCGCAAGGCGGGTTACGAAGCCTATCTGGTGGGAGGCTGCGTGCGCGACCTGCTACTGGGTCGGGAGCCCAAGGACTTCGACGTCGCGACCAACGCCGAGCCGGAGGAGGTCCGGCGGGTCTTTCGAAATTGCCGGCTGATCGGGCGGCGGTTCCGGCTCGCGCACGTGTTCTTCGGCGAGCACATCGTCGAAGTGGCGACGTTCCGCGCCTCCAGCGGCGATGACGGCGAGCGGGTGCTGGAAAACGGCCGAATCCTGCGCGACAACGTCTACGGCAGCATCGAGGAAGATGCCTGGCGGCGCGACTTCACCGTCAACGCCCTGTATTACAACATCGCGGATTTCACCGTGGTGGACTACGTTGGCGGGATGGAAGACCACAAGGCCGGCGTGCTGCGGCTGATCGGCCAACCGGAACAGCGCTACCGGGAAGACCCGGTGCGGATGCTGCGGGCGGTTCGTTTTGCCGTCAAGCTGGGCTTTTCCATCCATCCCAGTTGTTGCGAACCCATCCCCCGGCTGGCCCATCTGCTGGCGGATATTCCCTCGGCGCGCCTGTACGAGGAGGTCATCAAGCTGCTGTTGTCCGGCTATGGGGTGCAGACTTTCGAGCAACTGCGCCACTACGGCCTGTTTGCCATGCTGTTCCCGGACACCGACGCCTGCCTGGACCGGGAGCCGGAAGGCTTTCCGCTGACCTTTCTGGCCAAGGCGCTGGAGGACACCGACGTCCGTATCCAGGACGACAAATCGGTGGCGCCTTTCTTCCTGTTCGCCGCGTTGCTGTGGGAACCGGTTCGGCTGCTGGCCCAGGAGCGCATCGAGGCGGGCGACAACGACGTGTTCGCTTACCAGGAGGCCGGTTCGGAAGTGGTCTCCCGGCTCACCCGGCGCATCGCCATCCCACGCTCGGTGGGCCTGCCCATGCGCGAACTGTGGTCGCTGCAGCCGCGGCTGGAACGCAACACCGGCGGCCGGCCGTTCAAACTGATGGGACACCCCAAATTTCGTGCCGCTTACGATTTTCTGGTGCTGCGGGCGGAAACCGGGGAAGCCGATCCGGACCTTGCGGCCTGGTGGACGCGCTTCCAGGGAGCTGGGGAGTCCGAACAGAAGTCCATGACCCGCGAAGGCGCCCGCCGCCGCCGGGGGGGGCGACCCCGGCGGCGGCGCTCCAAGCCTGCGACGGCCCAGCACCCGCCCGCCGTTTGAACCGAGCGCGGCGATGATCCTAGAAACGGCGGTTGACCACTTCAGCGGGTGTTCCAGAGGATTGGACCTTGGTTGGGCAACCAATCTGGCCTGTCGGGTGAGGCCGTTACGATGATTGCCTACATCGGCCTCGGCGCCAATTTGGCCGATCCCGTTTCCCAGTTGCAAACCGCTTGCGCTGCAATCGCCGCCTTGCCCGGCGTGCGTGTCCTCGGCTGTTCCCCGTTTTACCGCAGCAGCCCGCTGGGGCCCGCCGATCAACCGGACTACGTCAATGCCGTGATGGCGGTGGAAACCGATGACGCCCCGCTGGATTTCCTCCGGCAGTTGCAAGCCATCGAAACTCAGCAGGGCAGGGTCCGCAGCGGCAATCGGTGGGGACCGCGCACCCTGGATCTGGATCTGCTGCTCTATGGCGACCAGGTCATCGCCACCGCCGAATTGACCGTCCCCCATCCGGGCCTGAGCCAGCGGGAGTTCGTCCTGTATCCGCTGCGGGACGTGGCGCCGGCCGATCTGGTCGTTCCCGGAGTGGGCCGGTTGGCGGATCTGATTGCAGGCTGTCCCTTGCGGGGCCTCGCGGCGCTCGAAGAAGCCTGAGCGATGCGACTGACGGTTCCCGATCTCCACACCATGAAGCGGGAAGGGCGCAAGATTGCGGCGCTCACCGCCTACGATGCGACGTTGGCGCGGGTGCTGGACCAGAGCGGGGTCGACCTGGTGCTGGTGGGCGATTCGCTCGGCATGGTGGTGCAAGGGCAGGCCACCACGGTTCCGGTCAGCCTGGACGACATGGTGTATCACTGCCGTTGCGTCGCCCGCGGAGTGAACCGTGCCGTGGTGGTTGCCGATCTCCCGTTCATGAGCTATCCGACGCCGGAAATCGCCGCAGCGTCCGCTGCCAGGCTGATGCAGCAGGGCGGAGCCCAGATGGTCAAGCTCGAAGGCGGGCGCAGCCGCAGCGAGGTGGTGCGCTTCCTGGTCGACCAGAACATCCCGGTGTGCGGCCATCTCGGCCTGCTGCCGCAGTCGATCCACCGATTGGGGCGTTATGCGGTGCAGGGCAGGGACCAGTCGTCCGCCCGGCTGTTGCAGGAAGACGCCCTGATCCTGCGGGAAGCCGGCATCGAGATGCTGGTGCTCGAATGCGTCCCGGCGGATCTGGCGGAGGCCATCCGCTATGAACTGGACGTCCCGGTAATCGGCATCGGTGCCGGCCCCGCTTGTGACGGCCAGGTTCTGGTGCTGCACGACATGCTGGGGCTGACCTCGGGTAAGCCGCCGCGTTTCGTGAAAAATTTCCTGGCAGGCGCCAACGGCATCGCCGATGCCGTGACCCGCTATGTGGAAGCGGTGCAGGACGGCAGCTTTCCTGCGCCCGAACACTCCTATTGAAAGGACACGCCGCGTGCTCACCACGGAAACGATTGCCGAGCTGCGCGGTCACTTGGCGGACTGGCGCCGTTCTGGCGCGTCCATCGCGCTGGTGCCCACCATGGGCAATCTGCACCGGGGACACTTGAGCCTGGTGGAAGAAGCGCGTCGGCAGGCCGACCGGGTTGTCGTCAGCATTTTCGTCAACCCGACCCAGTTTGGCCCTGGCGAGGATTACACGAGCTATCCACGAACGCCCGAACGGGACGCCGAGCTATTGCGACAGGGCGGAGTCGACCTGTTGTTTTTGCCCGCCGCCGGACAAATCTACCCGCCCTCCGATAAACCGGCTACCTATGTGGAAGTGCCTGGATTGTCGGACGAATTGTGCGGGGCCTTCCGGCCCGGCCATTTCCGGGGCGTGACCACCGTGGTGTGCAAGCTGTTCAACATCGTCCAGCCCGACGTCGCGCTGTTCGGGGACAAGGATTATCAGCAACTGACCCTGATTAGCCGGATGGTGGCCGATCTCGATTTGCCGGTCCGCATCGTCGGGATGCCCACCGTGCGCGAGGCCGACGGCTTGGCGCTGAGTTCCCGCAATGGCTATCTCGGCAGCGCAGAACGGCAGCAGGCAGCACGACTCCATGCGATCCTGCGGGATGCCGCCGCTCGGTTAAAGGCGGGGGCTACGAACTACCAGGAACTGGAGCAGCAGGCCTGCGAGGCCTTGATTTCGGCCGGCTTTCAGCCGGACTACGTGGCGATACGGGCGGCGGACCTGGCGCTTCCGTCGGCGGACGTCCGGGAACTGGTGGCCCTGGCCGCTGCCTGGCTGGGCAGAGCCCGGCTGATCGACAATCTGCAGGTCAGTCGCTGACGGATGCGACGTGATCTGGCGCGGGCTTGCCTAACAGCCTGCCAGCCGGCAGAATCACCGACACCAGGGTTGTAGCCCTTAAAATCTATCTACTAAACGAGGTTAAGCGATGAGTTTCGATTTCAAACGAGTGCTGCACCGGGAACTGAATGTGGGGCTGAAGGAACAGAAGCTCCGATACGGTGTGGGTTCGGCGCTGCTGGTCGGCTCCATCTTCTTTTTCCCGATCCCGCTGCTGCTGGCCGGCATCGTACTGGTCGCCACGGGATTTACCCGGTGGTGCCCGGTTTATTCGGGAATGAGCAAGCCCACCGTCGATCCCAACGAACCGCCGCCGTCGGAGTGCTGCGGCCACGGCCATACCAGTCACTAAACCGCTCTACACATGAACCTGCGGCCTATGGCCGCAGCTTGTTGCCTTCTCCCATTGGGAGAAGGTGGCCGGAAGGG
>VEPB01000510.1 GCA_012026715.1 Methylococcaceae bacterium
ACCATCGGCGGCAATGGCGAAACGACTTTCGGCGGCGACGGCCGCTCCGCGCTTTCGGCCATGATCGGCTTTACCACGGGCTTGGCGCTGGACCCGGTCAACGGCGATGTCTACCTGGCCGACAGTGGCAACGGCCGCGTCCGCAAACTGGACTCCGCCGGCGTCATCACCACCGTGGCCGGAACCGGCGTATCCGCTTACAACAGCGATGGCGGGCTGGCGACGCTTTCAGCCTTGGCCTCGCCGCAGGGCCTGGCGTTCGACTCCGTCGGCAATCTGTTTATTGCCGACACCTACAATCAACGCATTCGGCGAGTCGATAAAGCCTCTGGAAACATATCCACTGTGGCGGGCGACGGTGTGCAGTGCCAGAGTCCGCAGAGTCCTCCCTGCGGTGATGGGATCGCAGCCACCTCGGCCAGCCTCAATTATCCCCAGGCGGTGGCACTGGATAGCGCCGGCAATCTTTATATCGCCGACGGGAGCAATCACGTGGTGCGGCGAGTCGACACCGGTGGAACGATCACCACGGTGGCCGGAGGTGGGGTGCCACCGGTCGGAATCGGTGACGGCGGGGCGGCGATCGCAGCCACCCTGAGTTCCCCCAATGGCGTGGCCCTGGATGGCAACGGCAACCTGTTCATCCTTGACGCTGGAAACAGCCGTATTCGCCGGGTGGACCGGGCCAGTCAAATCATCTCCACGGTGGCCGGCGGCGGCTCCGCTTCGCCGGGGGACGGAGGCCAGGCTACCGACGCAGTGCTCGATCAGCCCACCGACATCACGATCGACGCCAACGGCAACCTTTACATCGCCGAAGGCTATTCCGAAGGCGGTGGCAACCGGGTTCGCAAGGTGGATGCCGCCGGCATCATCTCCACCATCGCCGGAAATGGCGGCAGCCCCGCATTTGGCGGGGACGGCGGCCCGGCCATCGAAGCCAGCCTGCACGCTGTCGAGGCGGTGGCGGTGGATGCGACCGGCACGGTCTACATCGCCGATTCCGGCAACGGCCGGGTGCGGCGGGTCGGCGACAGCAAGGTCGCGCTGGCCGACACCTTTACCCTGGACAGTTCCGCCAGGCTGGCCGGCAACGATCTCAGCGGCCTCGCGGTGGAGACCTCGTCGGTGGGCTATGCCGCGTGGACGTCCGTGCCCGCCACCATCGACCTGCTGGCGGGCAATGCCACCAACGGCTACGTTTCGACCAAGACGGGGGCGAGCCAACCCGACTGCCTCGGGACGCTCCCCTTGGCGCTGGCCAATGCAACGGCAACGTACAGCGTCAGCGCCAAGGTATTCCCCGAGGTCATCGTGGGGGCCGGTCCGACGGGATCGGCGGGGGTGGGATTCTTCATCGCCAACGCCGAGACCGATCTGCCCCTCACCACGACGGTAGGAACCACCGCTCTGGCCCTGTTGGCGGATGGCTCGGGGGCCTGGCGGATGGTTACCAGCGCCACGGCATCGACCGAACTGCTGCGCGGTTCGGTGACCAGCGGCAACTGGAGCGCCACGGCGCCGCCGTTGCTGCGGCTGACCTGGGCCACGGCGCGCAAGACCGCTTCGGCGAGCCTGGACGGCGTCAGCCTGTTCGAGAATCTCGACGTCAGTTCGATCGACTCCAGCCAGGTGAAATTCGTGGGCTTCGGCTGCGAGGGGCCGCTGGGGGCGGGCGCCCTGGTCGATGACTTCCGGGTGATGGAATTGCCCTGACATGGCCTCTGATTGACCTTCGGACAGCGGTTGGGGCAGCTATCCCGAAGCTGTGGCTGACGGGGGGGCACCAGCGACGGCGCCACGGCAGATCGCCGGCGCCGGCGAATCCCCGACAGCACGCAGGGCTCGCCAATGAAGCCGCCCGCATCACACGAAACGAGAGAGGCCCACCGTGATCAAGCAATTCCTGGGTGATACCCGAACCGGCACCATGCTGCTGCGTTGTGCGCTGGCTCTGTCATGCCTGGCGATGACGGGCTGTCCGCACAATGTGGACGTGAAACTCGACGAGACCCTGCCGGAGGTGAAGACCACCACCTTCACCGATGCGGTGGCGGACCTGGGCCTGATGTCGGAGATCTACAGCGACAAGAAAGTCCGCATCATGCCCAAGGACATCCTCGACAACACCGGCACTTCCATCGCCACCAATGCCGAGGTGCCGCGGGACATCACCGAGATGATCAAGAGCACCCTCAACGCGGTGGGCGGCAATGTCATCTTCGTGCCTTACGATCCGGCCTTCATGCTGAATCTCTACAAGGTCGGCTTCACCGACTGGGGCGACAAGCTGGTGCCCACCATCGTGGTCTCCGGCGGCATCACCGAATTCGACCGCGGCCTGGAAACCCACGGCAAGAACACCGATCTGAGCCTGGACGTGGACGTCAAGAAGATCAACTTCGGCTGGGAATACTCCACCCTGGACAAGAACTCCCTGGCCAGCATCACCCTGGATTTCAACGTCATCGACTTCCTCACCAACGCCGGCATCCCGCGCGTCCAGGCGGTCAACACCATCAAGGTGCACAAGGCGCTGGCGGAGGACAGCCTGGGGTTCACCATCCAGGGCAATACCTTGGGCCTGAAGGGAACGGTCAAGAAGATCCAGGGCCGTCACGCCGCCGTGCGGTTGTTGGTGCAGCTCAGCATGATCCAGCTGATCGGCAAGTATATGGCGCTGCCCTATTGGAAGCTGTTGCCGGACGGCAAGCCCGACTCCCTGGTGCTGGACAAGGTCTCGGCCCGCTTCTTCGACCTGGACGAAACCCGCAAGGTCGCAAAGGTTCAGGAGTATCTGGCCATGTATGGCTACCCGGTGCAGATCAACGGCAGTCTCGACGACAGCACCCAGTCGGCCCTGAGGGATTTCCGCGGCAAGCATCCCGATGCCTCCGGCAACATCGACCAAGCCACTTATCTGGCGCTGTTCAGCAATGTTCCGGTCAGCCGGGAGGCGCTGGCCCGCCGCCGCGCCGCCCTAGCCGCCGCCACGCTGCAGCCGGGAGCGCTCCAGCCGGCACAGGCCAAGGCGATTCCGGTGGCGGCCCCGGCCCCGCAGACGCCGGCTCCCCCGAGTAAGGCCCCGGAGTCGTCCAGCCTGCAGTTCGTGGCGCTCAACACCAACCAGCGTGAATATGCCATCGGCGATCCGCTGCAGGTTTCCTTCGCGGTGAATGCGCCCATGTATGTCCGCTTGTACAACGTCAGCTCGACCGGCGAGATCACCCAGTTGCTGCCGGGTTCGGGCAAGTCGGACCAGCCGGTCAAGGCCGGACAGTCCTACCAGCTGCCGAGCGCGGGCTACAGTTGGGACATTTCCGGTCCCGCCGGCACCGACAAGATCCTGGCGGTCGGCAGCGCCGATCCGTTTCCCCGCGACATCGCCCTGGTGACCCGCTCCGGCGACTTCACCAAGGAAGCCCAGGAACGCTACAACGCCCGCGCCGCTCTGGCCATTCGCATCCGCTGAGGTCTATCAAGTGAAGAAGAAATCCCAATGCATGCTGGTCGCCGCTTCCGTATCCCTGCTGATGGCGCCCAACGGCCAGGGCGGGGTCGAAGTGACCACCCGGGGGCTGAAGCCGCCGCAGGCGGAGAAGCTGCCGGAGGCGCGCGTCCAGGACGACGCGGAGCCCCTGGAGAAGTCCTCCGGTATCGCCGTGGAAGGCTATACCAGCGCACGCTACGTCTACGGCGAGATGGAGGACATGGGGCGCGGCGAGGTCGCCGGCTACATCTATCAGCCCGGTCGCGGCAAGACCTACGTCTACGGCGAGGCCGCCCCTTCGGTGGGTTTGATCTATGCCTACGACAACGAAGGCAAGCGCTATGTCCTCAGCATGAAGAAGAAGGCCGAGGAGGCGAGGGAACAGCCGTCCGTGACGGGGCACCGCCACCGCTGATCCTGTGCATCGAACCTGCAACAACAGTCATGTGAGTATTACGGAGCCAGACCATGAAAAATTACCTGATTTTCATCGCCGGATTGGGCATCATGGCGAGTGCCGGTGCGAGCCGGGCCGATGCCCTGCTGTTGGACAAGAATGCCGGCACTTGCCAGGTGTTCGAGGCGCTCAACGGCCCTGACCATGTGCCGGAGGAGTGCCGCAAGGCCCACCAAGCCCAGCCGTTGACCCGCGGCATTTCGGTGAAGAAGGAGGCGCCGGCGCCGACGACGCGTTTCGACCGGGCGATGTTGCCGGACATCAGCTTCGATTACGGATCCGACGAGCTGTCGCCGGCAGCCAGGCAGGAGCTGGACAAGGTGGCGGCCGTCATGTCTGCGCCCCAGTCGGTGGATCAGCGCTATCGGGTGGAGGGCAATACCGACCGCAAGGGTTCCGCCGCCTTTAATCGGCAGTTGTCGCTGGCGCGGGCCGAATCGGTCAAGCAGTATCTGATGGAAAAGGGAGTCTCGGGGCAGCAGCTGTCGGTGGTGGGTAACGGATTCAACAATCTTTTGGACCCGGCTCATCCGTACGATGGCATCAACCGGCGGGTGGAGTTTCTTAACCAATCGGTGAAGACGAAATAACAACCAAGGGGCCGAACCTTTCCCAAGGCGGCTGCGGGGCGTTCCGACACCCGTGCCGCCGTCCCGGACCGGTTGAAGGGAATAGGAACCTTTGGCATCGTTGCCGTCTTTGCCGCACACCGGAAAAATTGAGATGGCGACTGTTTTGCAAACCCTGGCCCGGGATGTCGGCATCCTGCTGGCAGAGCACCTTACCCCTGCGGCACGGACGCGCGACCGGGTTACCCTGGCGGTCCTGCTGTTGTTCTCGGGGCAGTCGCCACGCTCCCAATATTACCGCTGGAACTTGTTGTTCCGGGATTTTTCAGGCCAGGAACCGGATCAGGAAATCCCGCTGCCCAACGGCAAGACCGCGACCATACCCGCCGAGGCGGTCCGTTACGTCGACGAGGTGCTTTGGCTGCGGCGGCTCACTTTGGCCAACAATCTCAAGGAGCGGCCGGGCAACATCCACCTGCTGCTGGAACGGGGCTGTCAGCTGCATGCCGAACCTGAGCCGTGGGGCACGGCGGGTATCGCCCGCGCGACTGCCGAGCCTACCGCCGGGCCTGCCCTGGGGCGCACCGCCAAGGTCTTGGCTCAGCAGTGCAACCGCCTGGGGGAGGACTACGGCGATATTTCCAAGCGGCGGCGAGTCGAGTTCGGCCCCCTCTGGCTCTCCGTCGGCGGCGATCGGACCGAGGTGCCGGAGGAAATGTCGCTGGACAACGTGATCGATGCCGCGCCCTTGCCCCTGCAACCGGGGTTCCAGCAGGACAAGGAGTTCGCCAAGCGCTTGCTGCGAGTCATCGAAGCCCTCAACGAACGCTATATGCAATTGCGGGCCTGCGGCCTGAAGCCGGAGATCTGGCTGGGACAGGAGCGCCCGTCCATCAATCAGCTGGCTGAACTGCGCAGCCTCAGGCTGGCCGTGCAGCGCCTGGAACAGCAGGGAATCGCGCTGGTGCCGGCCTATCAGCAAGCCTTTGCGGAAGGTTTGGCCGAGGCCGGTGGCAAGAAATTGGGCGGTTTCACCAGCTTCGAGGAATTTTTCGAGGATGCGGTAGGGGTCGAAATGACCCGGCGCGGCAGCATGGCCGCAGTCGGTGAGCGTGGCCGCCAGACGGCGTTCGCCTCGGATGACGATGCCGAAGACGAACGGATGCTGGAGGCGGACGAGGAAGACGATGCCGATTCGAACGACGATGCCGGCGACGAGCAGGAGGATGGATTCTATCCCGAAGAGCTGGATGAGGAGCTCGATATAAAGAAGACCTTCACCAGCCTTCCCAATCTTTTTCCTCACCAGTTTACCCCGGTCATGCGCCACTACTTCCAGAAAGTGCTCGCCCTAGGAGGAGAGCCGGAACGGCAGAATGCGGCGTTGAGTGACCCCGAATTCCAGGCCGCGGTGGCCGCCGATGCCCGCTACCGCGACCTGACCGGCGACGGATTACAGCAAGCACTGTTCCAGGATGCCGAGACGCTGATTCAAAGGAATGCAACGAAATGGCGTAGCTGCTGGTAATCGGGGCCGTAACCACCGATTTAACGACTTTGTTTTCCAAGGAGTACGACCATGAACACCAAATCTGCCAGATCCGGCCGGGGCCCTCTGTGGCTGGCAGCATGGCACCATCTGCATGGGATGGACCGGCGCCCGCCGGTATCGACGGTTGCCATCAATCAATTGATGCAGGTATTGCCGGAGCGCGCCGGAGACGAATCGGTGAGCGGCTGGCTCAAGCGGCGGATCGAGCGGTCGGCGCAGGTCATCGCCTTCCCCGGCAAGGTTCGCCGATTCCAACCGGTCGCCGAGTTTTACCGGATGGCGGCGGACAGCGGCAGCGAGCGCTATCCGCTGCCGGAAACCACGCTGGAGTCGGCCGACGGCCGGTTGTGGCTGAGCGTCGACAAGCAGGGCGACCAGCTCGAATTGACGGTCCAGGCGGTGGGCATGGCGGTGGACGAACTGGCGGGTCGCTGGGTGGGCCTGGCCTCGGATTCCGCGCCGGAAACGCTGGTGGCCGCAGTCATGCTGGATGAACAAGGCGAAGGACGTTGCGTCGTCGCCGACACGGATGCGGTTCGGCAGGCCTTGCTGCACCCCGTCGTGGGTATCGTCGAATTCAGTGAATCGTAAGACGCTGCTGGTGCCGGTGTTCCGGCTGGACTGTCCCCAGTATCGCGATTTCATGGAGTTGGTGGTCGAGCCTCAGGATGGCCGCGGCCAGCGCCCCTGGTTTTATCACCTCCAGGGATTGGGTCTGGAACCGGCGATCCATCTGGCCAGTCAGGCGCTGCAGAGGGTCCGCGGCGGCACCGCCGAGCCGCTGGTGTACTGGACCAATCCCAAGCTGCCGCTGAGTCAGTGGGGCGGGGTTGCGCTGGCGCTGGCGCTGAGCGTGTGGGCGGCCCACGAGCGTTGCGGCTACGACGAGATCATCTCGGTGGGCCAGCTGGAAGGGGCTGGCGGACAGGGACTGCAGGTGGTCGACACCGGCTACACCGGGCGCAGCCTGGCGGCGGTGGCGGACCTGGGACCCCGGCCGCGGCCGGCGTGTCTGATCCTGCCGGAACGACCGGTGCTCGGATTGGGCGATGCCCGGCGGCTGTTCGAGCTGGAGGATGCCGGAATACGCTGCATTCGGGTGGGTAGCCTGGAATCGGCTGCCCAGGCGTGCCGGCAGGATGCCTCGATTATCGGGAGAATGCTGGCGTGAGCCGCCATATGGCGTTGATTCCGCTGGCATCGCGCGGCGAGGGCGGCGGCGAACTGCTGGAACTCTATTGCGAAGCCTCGTCCGACACCGCCAAGGACGAGCAGGACCGCAAGCGCGGCATCGAGCCTTCGGTGGAGGCCTTGCGGCCGATCAACCTGCATGGTTCCGGCCAGCGGGCCATGGCGGCGGTGCAGAAGCTGCTCAATGCCAAGGCCAAGCGGCGGTTCGAGCTGGATACCCGCAAGGTCCGCTTCAGCAACAAGCCGGCCAGTTCATTGGTGGAGGGGCGGAGCGCCGAGCTGGGAATCGCGTTGTCGATCCTGCTGAGCGGCAGCCAAAATACGATCCGTGCGGTGATCGCGACCGGAGTGTTGGAAGTGCTGCCGGGAATCCTGGATTTCAATGCCAGGGTCGAACAGGTGGAAAGCCTCGACGAGAAGCTGAAGCTGATTGCCGACGCCAAACGCAAGGGTTTGCTGCCCAAGGAAATCGACCGGGTGCTGGTGCCCCGGCCCAATCGCGCCGCCGAACAGACCGGAACGGTGCAGCCGCTGGCCGAGCGGGAAACGGTGAAGGCGCTCAAGGGACTGGGGATCGAGGTGATCCCGGTGCGCACCCTGCGGGATGCCGCCAAACAGGTCAACGTGAGCCTGACCGATCGGCTGTCGGTGGTGCGGCGGACGCTGGCGGCGGCGGCGATGACGGCGGTGGTGGGGATAACGGCGTGGGGATGGTATTCGACCCGTGACGTGCCGGTGATCTTTGACGCCGGTCCGACCGAGGAACTGGGGGGAAAGCCGTTTCTGGTCTGCGCGGATCCCGGTGGCCGCACCGCGGTTTACCGGCCGATCCCCACCCGGGGACTGGTGCCGCAGGTGCCATTGTCGTCGGTGCTGGGCTGGCGTATCCGCCTGGGCAGCTTCAAGTCGACCGCCGCGGCGATTTTCGAGGCCCTCAACGATCGGGTCGGGGTCGGCAGCTACCGCTTGGCGGTTGCCTTTGTGGGGGAACGCAGCGGGTTGCACATCCTGCCCACCGAAGGCGGCGCCCTGCAGGTGTCGAAGCAACCGGGCGTGCGCTGGGATTGGGGGCAGCAGGTGGACAAGCCGGCCGAGGCGGGGGTGCTGGTCTTCCTGGTGCGGCGCTTTGGCGGATTCGACCTGGAGCAGATCCAGGAGAAATTTAATGCGCGGTTTGACCGGAATCGGAACGCCGCGCCGATCAACCTGGAATTTGCGTCGAATTTTCTTGCCGAACAGGCGTCGGGGAGTCTTCGGTTCTTTTTCGAGACGGTGGATGGACCGGCTCCCTGTGATCTGACGGCAGCGGCAAGGCGCCCGGGCCGGTGATTCCGGCCGGGCGCCCATGGCGGAAAAACGGCAGGCCGACGACAGGATTCTGGAGTCGGAATGCCGGTGGGATTAACTGAAAACGTGGTATCGCGGAGAATGGTGATGAAAGCACAAACGATCGGACTGCTGATGCTGCTGGCGCCTTGCTACGCCGGCGCTTGTCCGCTGAAGGTGGTGACCGGCGACGGTGGGAGCCTGTCGGTGGTCAATACCGCCGACGGGTCTTCGGATTACGTCTATGCCGCGGTGGTGCGGGGCAACCAGCCGTTGACCCGGCTGGAAGACATCATGGCCAGTGGTCAGCCGCTGGAGCGGATGAATGCCAAGGCCAAGAAATACGCGCTGCCCAAGCATGCGTCTGGCGCCAGCCTGTATCTGGTGACCAGTCCGGAACGGCTGGATGCCCACGACCGCTTCCGGGTCTCGCCGGCCGCCGAAAAAGAAGCGCGGGAATTGCTGGCAGCGGCCAAGAAATCCGGTCGCAGCCGGGGCATGTCCAACTACGGCGGTCCGCTACCGGAGCCGGCAGTGTCGGCGCCCGAGGTCGCGTCCCCCAATGGGATCGACGTGTGCACCGCCCGCATAGAGGTAAAGGACAAGCACCCTCTGGTTTCCGCCGACTTGCCGTGAGGCTGGAAGACGATGGACACCGAGCTTGCGCCGCGGGTCGCGGCAGTCAGCGTAGGGCGTGTCGAAAGGGCGCGCAGCGGTCGCGACAGATGCCTCGGTCCTCGGCAGCGTCCTAAAACGCAGCTTATCCAGTTCCTGAAACCTCCCTGTTGGATCGGGCGCGTTGACAACAGCCCCGCCGTGGTCGCATCCTCTGCGCCCGGCTGGTGGCGGCACTGATGGAATTTCCGCTTTTTGAAGTTCCCGGCAGGCCGCCCTTTTTTTGTTGAGGCGAACGAAATTAACATGAAGTCAACAGGTAGAATCGTCGCGGTGCAGTACCTGCGTGCCATTGCGGCTATGTTTGTGGCTATTACGCACTTGGTTCCGATGCTGCCCAGCGGGTTGACTTTCGCGGATTGGCGGGTGAGGGTGTTTGGGGTCGGTACCGATATCCTTCTCGTAGCCAGCGGGTTCTTCGCTTGGCGCATGACTATGGCACGCGAAGCTAGGCCTTTGGGCTGGTTTTGGACAAGGCTTGTTCGCCTTGTTCCCATGTATTGGCTCACCTTGCTTGCGCTGCTGGTTATTCAGGAGGGCAGGGACGTCGTTCAACCCGATGGGTATCAGATTCTTGCCGCATTCCTGTTCATTCCTGCCTACAACGGGTCTGGAGAGATTTCTCCTTTCTTTACCCCCGGTTGGGCGATGAACCTGATCCTGATATTCACCTTTTCATTTGCCATTTCGCTGACAGTGCGAGCATCGCGGCAGCGGTTGGTTTTCCTCAGCCTGCTCATCATGGGAGCGGTGGGCCTTCGTTTCGTCGTGCCACGAAACAACCCCGTACTTTTTTTCTATACCAGCCCGATCCTGCTGGAGTTCTTGGCAGGTGTGCTCATTGCCGCGAGCCTTTCGCGGCTTAAGGATAAGTCTTTTACTCCTCTATTGGCTGCGGCGTGCATTATCTGTGCGCTGGCTTATCTTGCGATTGTCTCTCCGCGTTTCTGGCCCGATGGAGCGCGTCTTCTGCGCACCGGTATACCGGCGATGATGATTTTCCTCGGTGTCATTTGCCTCGAGCCGCAGATTTCACGTCTGTCTTCGTACCTGGGCTGGCTTAGGACCGTTGGCGATTCATCTTATTGCATCTATCTTTCCCATCCGATCATCATGAAACCGGTCGTCATCGCAATCATGGCCCTGGGGATTGACTCGTTAGCACTGAACGTGATTATGGGATTGGCGGTGTTTTCGTTGTTCGGCGTGGCCTGCTACACCTACATTGAGCTACCGGTTGCAGGAAAACTACAGGCGTTGCTTGCGCCTCGCGCGAGGCCGGTGCTAGCCCCAGCAAGTTCCGGGGATTTCTTGAAATGATGTCTCTGCAGCGGCCGGTTTGCCCCCATCGGGCGGTAATGTCGGCACAGGATCAGCCCCCCGCATGCTGTGCAGGTCCAGGCCGGCCTGATCGCGCGGCTCTGGTCAAACTTCCTTCAGTCGGCGATCGCATCGATCACGAGCGATCCCGCTTCTCCTCGGTTAACGCATCCTGCGACAACGCGCGGAAATAGTCGTGTTCGGCGCCTATTACCGACCAGCCGAATGGCGGATGACCCAGCAATAGGGAGCCGAAAACAGCGCCAATTGTGCGAGGGATTGAAGCGCCAGCGCCGATGCAGTGGTTGCCGGCTGCCGATCGAGCCAGGCGAACGACAGGAGCAGCAGAGTCGGCATTCCAGCGACGAGCGACCACCGAAGCTCAGTCCCATCTGGAATCTGAATTTCCAATGAGGATAACAGCGAGCCCAGGAATATTCCGGACAGCGCGCTGAGTACCGCCAGCGCCAGGGTGAGTCGCCGGACAAAATCGCGCATAGAGGATGCCTGACCGCCCTGCTGCTGGTGGCGGACGGTCGCCCCGCTACCGCGGCACTTCGCCCAGAGACGCCGGCGCAGCCCGTTCCCGCGCCCAGCCGCGGATGTGGTCGACCTGTTCCTTCATGGTGCGGGACAGCGGCACCACCTTGCTGGCGATGTCGAACAAGTCCTCCATGTTGACTTCCCGGTCCTGCAAGCGCGCATTGGTGACCGCCGAGACCACGCACTGTTCCACCTCGGCCCCGGTCCAGCCCTTGGTCAGCCGGGTGAGCCGGTCCAGCCCGAAGTTGCTCGGGTCCACCCCGCGGCGCTGCAGATGGATCTTGAAGATTTCCACCCGCTCGTTGTCTAGCGGCAGATCCACGAAAAACACCTCGTCGAAGCGGCCCTTGCGGATCATCTCGGCGGGCAGAAGGTCGATGCGGTTGGCGGTCGCCGCCACGAACAGGCCGCGCGACTTCTCCTGCATCCAGGTCAGGAAGAAGGCGAAGATGCGGCCCTGTTCGCCGCTGGATTCGGAGGAGGTGATGCCCATCTCGATTTCGTCGAACCAGACGACTGCCGGCGCGATCTCCTCCATCATCCGGCAGGCCCGCGCGAACGCCCATTCCGGAGCGCCGTGGCGGCCCGAGAAGATTTCGGTCATGTCGATCCGGTACAGCGGCAGCTCGAAGCAGGAGGCGATGGCCTTGATGGACAGGCTCTTGCCGCAGCCGGACACCCCCATCACCAGCACCCCCTTGGGGACCAGTTCGGCATCGATGGTGTCGCGCATCCGGAACAAGCGGCGGCGCTCGACCAGCCAATTCTTCATGACCTCCAGCCCTCCGACGCTCTCCAGTTGAGCGGCATCGCCCACGTACTGGATGGTGCCGGAGCGGTTCACCAGCAGCCGTTTTTCCTCCAGCAGGGTTGGCAGCGAATCCAGGCCGAGTTGGCCATGGCTCGACAAGGCGCGCCGCGCGGCGAACCGGGCCTCGTCCAGGGTCAATCCTTGCAGCGCCCGCCCCATCTGGCTCAATACCTCGTCGTCGGTGTCGACGATGGCCCCTTGCCGCGCTGCGGGTAGTTCGCGCAGGAAGGCCTTCAACTCTTCCAGATCCGGCACGGTCAGCTCGAAATACACCAGAACGCGGCTGAGTTCCTCCGGAATGAAACGGACCGGCGAGGAAATCACGATGAAGATGCCACGGTCGTAGCAGGATTCGTACAGGTCGCGCAGCCGGCGCACCACGAAGGGCGATTCCTGCATGGGCACGTGGAAATCCTTCAGCAGAAACACCGCCGGTCCGGGGTGGGAGGCAATGAAATCCAGGGCAGCGCGGACATCGGTGGAATCCGGGCCGGGCTTGCCGGGGCCGTCGCACTTCATGCCCTCGGTCAGGCTCCAGCGCCACGATTCGGCGGCGGGCTGAAAGTAGCGCTGGGCCGCATCCCGGAGCAGCGCGGCGACCCGACCTTCCTCCGCCGACAGGATGTAGGCCAGGGGGCGGCCGGAGGCGATGATGTCTCCCAGTTGTCGGCTGGATTTGCTTAACGGTTGAGATGTTCGGTCGGAAGACGCTGTCATTGCGGTGGTTCTCGGTGTCCTGTTCGAATGGGGCTGTCAGGGATAGTCCTGGATCGCTTGCCGTGACTCATCCAGCTGTGCAACCGGCAAAAGCGTCACGGAACGCCGCCTAGAGGCGGCGATCACTTCCCGGTGGATTTCTGTACCACGCTGGGCAGTTGATTGGCCTTGAGGTAGTCGCGGACCTTGTCGACGTCGACCAGTTTGTCGAAGGGGCCGATCTTGACCCGGTACCACTGGGTGTTTTCGATCTTGACCGCTTCGATCTTGGATTTGACCTTGAGCTGGGACAGCCTGGTCCGGACCTTTTCAGCCTCCGCCGGGGTGCTGTAGGAGCCGACCTGGATCAGGTACTGCTGGGGCTTGGTCGCGTGCCCCTGATCCTCGTCGCGCTTGATCGCCTTGATCTCGGTTTCCGGGATGATGACCTCCTTTTCCGGGAGGATCTTGTAAAAGGTAAAACGGGGCTCCACCGGCGCTGGGGTCGGTTCAGGGGTTGGCATTGGCTCCAAGGAGGATGGCTTTTTGCTACCCGAGGCTGGCGCGCCGCTGCCGGCACCTTCCGCCGGCTTCAGCAGTTCCGCGGCAGTGCGCGGAGGCGGGGTCGGTTTGCCCGTCGGCGTCAGCGACGGTCCGATGGGTGGCACGGCCAACTGCTGGGAGGTGATCCCCGCCGGCGTCGGCTCGACGGATTGGTGGGCCGGTTCCACCTCGTCGCCGGCCGGCCACAGGCCATAGACCAGGGCAACGGCAGCGATTGCCGCGACCGCGACCCAGATCCAAAGGTTAAGGGGTTGCCGCCGGTTACGGTAGCGGCTGCCGGGTACTCGGTTCTTATAGTCCAAGGTCTTGCGCTCACATGGTTTCCGGTGCGCCCACGTCCAACAGCCGCAGGCCGTTGACCAGCACCTGCCGCACTGCGGTGATGAGATTGAGGCGGGCGTCACGCAGGCCCGCATCTTCCACCAGGAATTGGTGGGCGTTGTAATAGCCGTGCAGTTCGGCCGCCAGTTCGCGCAAATAGTTCACCAGATGATGGGGCGCATATTGCAAGGCGGCGCTCTCGATCACTTCGGGGTAGCGCGCCAAGGTGGCGATCAGCGCCGTTTCGTGGGATTCGGAGAGTTTGTCGAGCTGCTGCATGCCCGACGCGACATCGCGCGGCAGGCCCTTCTCGTCCAGCTGGCGGAACACGCTGCAAATGCGGGCGTGGGCGTATTGGACATAGAAGACCGGGTTCTCGTTGGTCTTGGAGGTGGCCAGCTTGAGGTCGAAGTCCATGTGCTGGTCGGACTTGCGCATGACGTAAAAGAATCGCGCCGCGTCCTTGCCCACCTCGTTGCGCAGCTGGCGCAAGGTGACGAATTCGCCGGAGCGGGTCGACATCTGCACCTTCTCCTCGCCCCGGTACAGCACGGCGAACTGCACCAGCAGCACTTCCAGCTTGTCGGGGTCGCCACCCATGGCCTGGATCGCCGCCTTCACCCGGGGAATATAGCCGTGGTGGTCGGCGCCCCAGATGTTGATGATGCGGTCGAAGCCCCGCTCCAGCTTGTTGTGGTGGTAGGCGATGTCGGATGCGAAATAGGTCATCTGGCCGTTGTCGCGCACCACCACCCGGTCTTTCTCGTCCCCCAGGCGGCTGGAGGCGAACCAGGTGGCGCCGTCCTGTTCGTACAGGTAGCCGGCGGAGCGCAGCTTGCCCAGGCCCCATTCGGTGGCCAGGTTCTCGGCCAGGCTGCGCTCGGAGAACCATTCGTCGTAACTGACGCCGAATTCGGCCAAGTCCTGGCGGATGTCATCCAGGATGCTGTTCAGGCCCGCATCGAACACGGTGCGGTAGCCATGATGTCCCAACAGATGTTTGGCCCGGTCCACCACCGCGTCGATGTAGAGTTCCTTGTCGCCGCCCTCCGGTTCATCGGACGGCAGTCCGTGGAAGACCTCGGCAGCGGGGTGGCGCAGGGTATCGCTGACCTTCCGGTGCAATTGGAAGGCGATGTCGCGGATGTATTCGCCGCGGTAGCCGTTGGCCGGGAAGGTCAGCCGCTCGCCGCATTCCTCCAGATAGCGCAGCCACACCGACGCGGCCAGGATGTCCATCTGGCGGCCGGCGTCGTTGACGTAGTATTCCCGGTGGACTTCGAACCCGGCGGCTTTCAGCAGGCTGGCCACCGCCGAACCATAGGCGGCGCCGCGGCCGTGGCCGACATGGAGCGGTCCGGTGGGGTTGGCGGAGACGTATTCCACCTGGACTCGCCGGCCGGCGCCGACGGTCAGCCGGCCGAAGCCGCTGCCGGCCTGGAGGATGGCGGGGATGATCTGGTACTGGGCCTTGGGGTCGATGAAGAAGTTGATGAAGCCCGGTCCGGCGATCTCGGCGCGTACCACCACGGCATCGGGCGGCAACGCAGCGACGATCTTTTCCGCCAGTTGGCGCGGGTTGGTGCGGGCGGCCTTGGCCAGCACCATGGCGAGATTGGTCGCGAAGTCTCCGTGGGATTCGTCCTTGGTGCGCTCCACCAGGATGGACAGGTCGGTCGGCGGCGGCAGCTCGCCCCGCTCTGAAAGGGTGGCGACGGCCGACGACAATAGATTTTCCAGGCGTTTTTTCATGATGGATCAAACAAGGGGGAGACGAGCGCGGGACCGTTATTATCCCCATATCGGCCTCACACTGGCAATTGAGAGCCAGGTGTCGCAGGCAGCGACCTTCGGCAGCGCTCACAACCGGCCGACTGTTTCCGGCAGCGGGACTCGATCCGTGATTCCTGGTCTTCTCGCCGCTTGGTCCGCGCCATCCGGCCGGAATAATCCGGCCTAACCCGAGCCGCCCCATTGACGGGTCCCACTGCGGTCCTCCCTCACGGAGATGGAGGCCTGGCACGCCTTGCCCTTGACTCCAGCCGGCGAGCCATCGGGCTTCGATCGCTGTCATCAAACGGTCATGGGGTCGTCACGGTTTCATCATCTGGCGGCTTTATGGTGATCGTCCCTTAGTGGATACGAGATCCCCCATGTCGATCACCTTCAGCGACCGGAGCGTCCGCTACCGGGCAGAGATTGCCGGCAACACCGACGACGTCCGTGCTGCCTTGGCCTTGCGCCACCGCGTGTTTGCGGAAGAAATGGGAGCCCGGCTGCACAGCCGGACGCCCGGCCTCGACGATGAGGAGCTGGACGATTTCTGCGATCACCTGGTGGTGCGCGATACCCGCAGCGACCGGATCGTCGCTTGTTCCCGCCTCCTGACGGATACCCAGGCGGCCCGCTACGGCCGGTACTATTCGGAATCGGAGTTCGATCTGGATCGGGTCCTGGCGCTGCCGGGCCGATTCTTGGAGATCGGCCGCACCTGCGTCGATCCCGGCGAGCGTGGCGGGCTGGTGATGTCCAGTCTGTGGACCGGCTTGGCGGACTATGTCAGCCGAGGCGGGTTCAGCTACTTGATGGGCTGTGCCAGCATTCCGCCCGGCCCCGGCGGTTTTGCGATCGATGCGCTGTGCCGCAACATTGCCGCCCACCGCTTCGGACCTGCCGATCTGGCGGTCATTTCCAAACGCCAGGTACCCCGCTGGCGCCGTTGCGACCGCGACGAGAGCGGCGGTCCGCCGCTGCTTCAGGCTTATTTGCGGCTGGGTTGCTGGGTGTGGGGGGATCCCTATTGGGACGAAGATTTCGATTGCATGGATGTGTTCATCCTGCTCGACCTGGCCAGGCTGCAACAGCGCTACGAAAAGCGCTTCATGACCTTGCGCGCCGATGCCACGGCAGCCCGTGAATTCGGGCGAGTCGCCGGCATTTCGCCGGTGCGGACGCGGGGCGTGATTTGACGGTCGCCCGGTGGACGCCGGCGCTGAAGCTGGCCGGCGTGGTCGCGCTGTTTTTGTGGGGGGTGCTGGCGGTTGCGCTGCTGCGTCCGGCGCTGCTGCGGCTGCCGGGAAGGTGCGGCGTGCGACCGTGGGATGCCGTGCAATGTTTCTGGCACCGCTGCGTCTGCCGGGTAGTCGGCGTACAGGTGGAGGTGACCGGCGAACCGGATGGCTCGGTTGGCCTGCTGGTGGCCAACCATGTTTCCTGGGTCGATATCGTTGGTCTCGGCGGCCTGCGACAGTTGGATTTCATCGCCAAGTCGGAAATGGAGGATTGGCCGGTGTTGGGCTATCTGGCCCGCGGCACGGGGACTCTGTTCCTGCGGCGGGGCGACGCCGGTCACGCACAGCAGATCGCCGAGCAGATGACCTGGCGCCTGCGCCGGGGGCGGCGGCTGGCGCTGTTTCCCGAGGGGACCACCACCGCCGGCGATCGGGTGTTGCGGTTCCATCCCAAACTGTTTCAGCCGGCCCGGTTGGCGGCAACGACCGTGCAGACGGTGGCGCTGCAGTACCGGGGCGAGGCCGCTGCGGTGGCCCCCTTCATCGGCGACGACGCCTTCGTGCCGCACCTGCTGCGCCTGTTGCAGCTGCCTCGCATCGATCTTCGTGTCCACTTCTGTCCCCCGCTGGCTTCCGGTCTTGGCGCGGCCGAGCTGGCAAGAGCTTCGCGAGCCCAGGTGCTGGAGGTTCTGCAGTTCGCCGAGAATTCGCCCTCCGCCGAAGCTAAGCGATTGTTACAGAACCGTAACCAAACGCCCGCCGTCCTGTAACAAAGCCTCCTTAATCTGCTCGGGTATCTCCCTTAACTCCCGGAGGCATGACCCATGAAGCTGGATTACCGAACGGTATGGATTTCCGACGTTCACCTGGGAACGCGTGGCTGCAAGGCCGAATACCTGTTGGACTTCCTGCGGCACGTGCGCTGCGAACAACTCTATCTGGTGGGTGACATCGTCGACCTGTGGAAGCTCAAGAACGGCTTCTACTGGCCGGCGCTCCACAATGAAATCGTCCGCACCGTGCTGGAGATGGCCAAGCGCGGCACCCGGGTGTTCTATATTCCCGGCAATCATGACGAGATGTTCCGCGGCCATATCGGGATGTCCTTCAACGGCGTCGAGATTCTTGCCCGCGCTATTCATCAGGGTGCCGACGGCCGTCGCTACCTGGTTTTGCACGGCGACGAGTTCGACGGCGTGGTCTGTTCCAGCCGCTGGCTGGCGGTGCTGGGCAGCGAGGCCTACGACGTGCTGCTGTGGGCGAACCGTTGGTTCAACGTGGCGCGCCGCGTCCTGGGCTTCCCCTACTGGTCCATGTCGGCCTACATCAAGCATCGGGTGAAGAACGCCGTCGACTTCATCTTCAGCTTCGAAGAAGCCCTAATCCACGAAACCCTCGAAAGCGGTCTCGACGGGGTGATCTGCGGTCACATCCATCACGCGGCGATTCGCCGGGTGGAACAGGGGGTCGATTACTGCAACTGCGGCGACTGGGTGGAAAGCTGCACCGCCCTGGTCGAGGATGCTGCCGGACAAATCTCCATCCTGCGTTGGGTGGAGGAAAGTGCTCAATTGCTCGAGGACACCCAACTTGAAACTTGCCCTGATCACGGACGCCTGGCGGCCACAAATTAACGGCGTCGTGACCACGCTCCAGCGCACCTGCGGAGAACTGCGGGCGCTGGGGCACGCCGTGGAGACCTTCACCCCGGACCAGTTTCGCAACTGGCCGTGCCCCGGCTATCCTGAGATCCGCCTGGCTCTCGGCTGCGGCGCGGAGGTGCGCAGGCGGCTCGAAGCGCTGCAGCCCGATGCGGTGCATATCGCCACCGAAGGGCCTTTGGGGCTGGCCGCCCGCAGCTGGTGCCGCCGCCGCCGGATGCCGTATACGTCCTCGTTCCACACCCGTTTCGCCGAGTATGTGAACCTGCGCAGCGGCATTCCCCTGTCTTGGGGGTACGCCCTGCTGCGCTGGTTCCATTCCGGCAGCGAGCGGGTGATGGCGGCGACTCCGGCCCTGGTCGAGGAGTTGCGCGGACGCGGCTTCCGCAATCCGGTACTGTGGTCGCGCGGGGTCGATCTGGACCAGTTTAAGCCCGACGCCAAGGAATTCCTGCCGGGGCCCAGGCCCATCTATCTCTACACCGGCCGGGTCGCCATCGAAAAGAACATCGAGGCTTTCCTGAAGCTGGATTTGCCAGGCACCAAGTATGTGGTGGGGGATGGACCGCAGCGCCAGGAGCTGGAGGCGCGCTACCCGGACGCCCGTTTCGTGGGCTACAAGTTGGGAGATGAGTTGGCGCAGTACATGGCAGCGGCGGACGTGGTCGTGTTTCCCAGCCGCACCGACACCTTTGGCTTGGTGTTGCTGGAAGCCCTGGCTTGCGGGGTTCCGGTCGCCGCCTATCCGGTTCAGGGACCAAATGACGTGATACTCGACGATCGAGTCGGCTGTTTGCACGAGGACTTGGCGACCGCAGTCACCACCGCCCTCAGCCTGGACCCGGAAACCTGCCGCAGTTATGCGATGAATTACTCCTGGCGCAACTGCTCCCGCCAGTTCGAGGGCAATCTCGCCCCGGTCTCCCGCATCCCGGCCCGGCCCGTGGCGTGGTGGCAGCGCTCGTCCTGAGCCTGTTGGGTTAGGCTGCGCCAACCCACCCTGCGTTATTGCTGCCGTGGTAGGGTGGGTGAACGGCTTTTGGTCTGCCCACCCGGCCTGGCGCTTTCCCCTCTGCCACCGATGCGTCGGCTTGCTCCATCACTTTGCTTGGGTGGGACGCAAAACTTCATTATCATCCGCCTCGGGCCGGCGGATTCTCAGGCCGGGACGATCCACGACCTTGAGGCATCCGAGATGAGCGAACCTGTCGTCACCCAAAAATTTCCTTACGCGTTGGAACTGGAAGCGGGCAAGTACTGGTGGTGTGCCTGCGGCCGATCGGCCAATCAGCCGTTTTGCGACGGTTCCCACAAGGGCAGCGAATTCACCCCCATCGCTTTTGAGTTGACGGAAACCACCAAGGTCTGGTTGTGCGGATGCCGGCACAGCGGCAACACGCCGTTCTGCGACGGCAGCCACAAGAAACTCCCGGATTAGTCTGTGGGTCGGGTTAGCGCAGCATAATCCGACATTACCGCTACAGCAGTTGGGCTACCGCGGCTCCCAAGCCGTAGGATAGAAGCAGGAACAGCGGAATCGCACCCAGGACGCCGGCACCGGCCACGGCGATCTTGTTGAGTGAGTCCAGGGAGTTCCACCACCGTTGCGCCTTGCCGGCATAGAGACGGTAGTGGTGGTTGACTCGGGCCGCGCAATCTCGGGTCAGCCAGGCGGCGCGATAGACCAGGTGGGCAGTGGAGCGCCACAAGCGCCGGCCGAGGGTTGCCATCAGGACGATCGCCACGGCCAGGTAGGTGTAGGCGCTCGCCATCTGGGCCCCGCGGGTGTCCAGGTGGGCGGTTTTGCGGTAGAAGGCTTCCAGATTCTCCTCCACCAGATCGAACAGGACGTCGCCGATGTCCACCAGGGCATCGGTCATCATTTCCAGCGCCCCGCTCACCACGAGCAATGCGGCCAGGGCGGCATACCACCAGCGCCTGTGAGACCGGGGGCGGGGCGCGCGGTGAAATCCAACACGGGGAAACTGGGGTAGGTGAAGCCGGTCTGGAAATTTGAACATGGAAACCGCTCGCTGCCGATGTCATGGGTTTGCGCGTTCCTGCCCCATCGTGCCCTCCGTGGCGTCCGTCCCGTCGGATTGGGACGGCAAAGCACTTTTCCTACGACAGTGAGATTTGAAGTTGAGTTCCGGACTGGGGCAATGACGGTATCCAATGGCAACGCAAGACGTCGCCCGAAAGGCTTGGTGCAGGCACTGATCGCCGGGGCGGCCTGCGCGGTTCTGGGCGGCTGCGGTACCTTTCATTCCCTGTCGGGACCGATGCGGGATGCGCCCTGCATCTACAGCGGTATCCGGCTGGACTGGGCCGCCCTGCAGGGCGACGACCACTATGTCCGGCAATACCGGCTGGTGGCGCCCGATCACCCGGCGTTGGACCTGCCGGCCAGTTTCGCGATGGATTCCCTGTTCCTGCCGCTCGCGGTGCCGCGCTCGATCTATCAGGCCATCTTCGTCCCCAAAGGCTTGTGATACGGCCTGTGCGATAATCCCGGTTCGTCTCGACTGTTGCTTTCCTTGCCATGTTGACTTATCCCCAGATCGATCCGGTGGCCGTGAGTATCGGCACTTTCAAAATCCATTGGTACGGCCTGATGTACGTGATCGGCATCGCCGGAGCGTGGTGGCTGGGCCGCTGGAAGGCGGACCATGGTTTGGCGCCGGCGACCCGCGAGCAGGTGGAGGACTTGGTGTTCTACTGCGCCATCGGCGTGGTGGCCGGCGGCAGGCTGGGGTATACCCTGTTCTACAACCTACCGCTGTTCTCCCACGATCCGTTCGCCATCCTGCGCATCTGGGAGGGCGGCATGTCCTTCCACGGGGGCTTGCTGGGGGTGTTCCTGGCGATGTGGTGGTACGGCCGGAAGATCGGGACGGGATTTTTGAGGCTGTCGGACTTCATCGGTCCCCTGGTGCCGCTGGGCCTGTTCACTGGCCGCATCGGCAATTTCATCAACGGCGAGTTGTGGGGCAAGCCGACCGACGTGCCCTGGGCCATGGCGTTCCCCGGTGCTGGCCCCGAGCCGCGCCATCCGTCCATGCTGTACGAAGCGGCGCTGGAGGGTGTCGCACTGTTCCTGCTGCTCCACTGGTTTTCCCTCAAGCCGCGTCCGGTGGGGGCGGTTTCGGCCTTGTTCATGCTGGGCTATGGGACATTCCGCTTCGCGGTGGAATTCGTGCGCCTGCCCGACGCCCACATCGGCTACCTGGCGTTTGGCTGGCTCACCATGGGCCATATTCTGACCCTGCCCATGATTTTGGTCGGACTGTTCTGGCTGGCCTACGCCTATCGCCGCCAGCCCGTCGCAGCCTGACGCCATGCATGGCGAACATCACTATCTGGAACTGCTCCGCCAGTTGATCGAACGCGGCGATGAGCGCATCGATCGCACCGGGGTCGGCACCCGCGCCCTGTTCGGCCAAACCCTGCGGTTCGACCTGGCGGATGGCTTTCCGGCGCTGACCACCAAGCGGCTGTACTGGCGCACCGCCTTCAAGGAGATGCTGTGGATGCTGGCGGGGGGGACCAACATCCGCCCCTTGTTGCAACAAAACGTCCGTATCTGGACCGACTGGCCGTTGCGCCACTATCGCGAAGCCAGCGGTGAGGCCATCGGCCAGGAGGAGTTCGAACGCCGCATCGTGGAGGATGAGGGGTTTGCCGCCCGCTGGGGCGAACTGGGGCCGGTGTACGGCAAGCAGTGGCGGCGCTGGCGCACCGCCGACGGGCGGGAAATCGACCAGATCAGCGGGCTGCTGGAAGAGTTGCGCAGCAATCCCGGTTCGCGCCGCTTGCTGTTCGACGGCTGGAACGTGGGCGAACTGGAGCAGATGGCCTTGCCGCCTTGCCACAAGCACTACCAGTTCTTCGTTGCCCGCGACGGCCGGCTCAGCGGTGGCATGGTGCAGCGCTCCGCCGACTGCTTCTTAGGTCTGCCTTTCAATCTGGCCAACCTGGCTCTGCTGACGCATCTGTTGGCCGAACAGACCGGCTACCGCCCCGGCGAGATCGTCTGGTTCGGCTTCGACGTCCACCTCTACCTGAACCACATTCCCCAGGCCCGCTTGCAGTTGGAACGGGAGCCGCGGCCCTGGCCCCGGCTAGCCATCAAGCGCCATCCGTCCAGCCTGTTCGACTACACCATCGACGACTTCGAACTGGAGGGCTACGACCCGCATCCCTCCATCGCGGCTGAGGTTGCGGTGTGAGGCGGGATGCGCCATACGCATCCAACGGAGGTCAGCCCCTTGGGGTGATCCGGAACGCCTTTACGGCGAATCGAGATAATGACGGGGCGGGGACTAACCGGTGAAAAAAACCTTGGAGATGAGAACCAGCATGCCGGCAATGAGCACACCCAGCATCCATTTCAAGAGTTTGAACTCACCGTCGTGTTTGATCAGCTGGTGTTCGATACGATCAACGGCGACCCGCAGATCATTGCGGAGCATTTCCGGCTCGGCTCGCGAATCACGCGTTCCGCTGTTGGATGGGGCGTCGCCCTGAGGGGTTGCGGCGCCGCGGCGCCAGTTGGCACGGATCTCGAGCAGATCCGGGCGCTCCGGCGCCAGTTCGATGGCGTGGTCGAGCAAAGCTTCCGCCTCGCCCTCATAAAGAGCCCAGTCTTCCCGTTCGCGCAATTCGTTCGCCAGCAGGAGCAGGGCATCGACACGGTCGGGATCCAGCATCAGCGCGCGGCGTAATTCGTCCTCGGCGTCCAGGGAGTCTTGCCGGGTCCGTTTGGCGATCTCCCGCTCCCTGCGGTTGCGCTCGGCGTCTGACAAAGATTCGCCCTTCGGTCCGTCGTCTTCTCCAAAATGGGCGTATTGCACTCGTTTCACGATGGCCGGTACATGATCCGGTTCCAGTCGCAGCAGCAGATCCAGTTCCGCCTTGATCTCGCCATAACGGCCCAGTTTTTCCAGGCATTCGACCCGGTTCCAGCGCAGCGCCGGCGAGTCGGCGTAGGCGGCGATCAGCCGGTCGATGTGAGCGAGCGCATCGGCGTAGCGTTCCTGGGCAAAGGCCTCGGCAAAGCCGGCAAGGACGGATTGAGAGGTCATGGCGCTTCTCCATGCTGGGATTGAGGGGCTAAGCATAATCTATGGAAGTCGGCCGTCTAGCCCGGCATAGACCGTTCCGTGCTAATCATCTGACAAACTAGTCTTTCTGGTTATTCATGGCCTGGCTATAGTAACCACACCCTTCCGCGCGAGAGCCGTTTCCGTCAGTGTCGTCTCCGGACCTGATACGGCTGGCTTCGGCAGGACCGATACCGACGGTCAGGGCAGCCCCGTTTCCCAACGAACCAGACCATGCACCGCTCCCATTCCGTCTTGCCGGGTTTTGCGCCGGCCCTGGGCTTTACGCTCCTCTACCTGAGCCTCATCGTCCTGATTCCCCTATCGGCGACTTTCCTCAAGTCGGCCACCCTGGGCTGGGATGCGTTCTGGCACACCATCACCGCGCCGCGGGTGGTCGCTTCCTACAAGCTGACCTTCTCCGCCGCCTTGATCGGCGCCGCCATCAACGCCGTGTTTGGCTTGTTGGTGGCGTGGGTGTTGGTGCGTTACGAGTTTTTTGGGAAGCGCATGGTGGATGCCTTGGTGGACCTCCCGTTTGCGTTGCCGACGGCAGTGGCGGGCATCGCTCTGGCGACCATCTATTCCACCAAGGGCTGGATGGGGCAGGCGCTGCAGCCCTTGGGACTGAAGGTGGCCTACACCCCGCTGGGCGTGGTGGTGGCGCTGACCTTCATCGGTTTGCCGTTCGTGGTCAGGACGGTGCAGCCGGTGCTGGAGGAGTTC
>VEPB01000553.1 GCA_012026715.1 Methylococcaceae bacterium
CGCTCTACGACAACCGTTACCGGGACGATGAGATCGCCGACATTTCCGCCCAGCAGCATCGGATCGTGCTGACCCGCGACCGCCGGCTGCTGTTCGCCCGGCGCATCACCCACGGTTACTGGGTCCGTTCGGTGCAGGCCGACCGCCAGGTGGAAGAAGTGCTGGACCGTTTCGACCTGCGCAACTGCATCGAGCCGTTCCAGCGCTGCATGGTATGCAACGGGCTGATGGAAGAAGTCGCCAAGGCTGAGGTGCTGCACCTGCTGGAACCCAAGACCCGGCTCTATTACCAGGACTTCTACCGCTGCGCCGGCTGCGGCAAGGTCTATTGGGAAGGCTCCCACATCGACGATATCCGCCGGCGCTACCTGGCGTCCATCGCTCCGGGCTGAAATGCCCACGCATCGGAAAACCTGATCGCCGCCGGGACTCCCCCGGCGCCGACCCATCCCGCCCTTGGAGACGCGACTTCCTGGGCTAAGTAACTGTTAATAGACGAAATGTTCTAGTGTCACGGACTGCCCCGCCCGCGCTTCAATGCCGCTGCCGCAAACTGATGCCAGGGTATCGGTGAGCGCGAAGGTGAATGTGCCCCATGCACCATCCGGAACGGCGGCGGCGCAGTTCATTGGAGTTTCCAGGGACCTCTTCAGACCCGGCGCGGGACCGCGGATCGCGTGACCATCGCCGTCAAAGAGTCATGGAAATGCGGCTTTGCACGACAACGAGGACATCGCCATGAACAGGCTCACGCAAGCGCAACCCCTTCACCAAGCACTCTCCCTGATCTTGTTTGGTTCGGCCCTGCTGTGGGCATGCCCAGACGCACGCTCCGACGCACGGTTTTCTCCGCCCCGCGCGATCGCACTGGGTGATGAGCACCTGGCAATTGGCGACCTCAACGGCGACAAACGGCCGGATTTGGTCATCGCCAGGCGCGGGAAACTATCGGTACTGCTCGGGGACGGTAGAGGTCGATTCGCACCGAAGCTCAGGCCGGTTCAAAAAGGCACCATGATCGTCGGACAAATACCGGTTCTTGCCGACTTCAACGGCGACGGAAAGCTCGATTTGGCGACCTTGCAACCCGGCGACAGCGAGCCGCCCCTGTCGATATTTCTTGGCCGGGGCAATGGCAGGTTCGCGCCAAAAACGGAAGTGACGGCTCCAATCCTCTCAGGCGGGTCCGCAATGGTCGCTGCCGACATGAACGGGGACGGCAAGCCCGATCTGGCGATCCGCAATGATTCCTGGCATTTCACTATTTTGCTAGGTCAGGGAGATGGCAATTTCGAGCCCGCCAGCGACGAGCCGGTAGCCTTGCCCGACGATCCGGCAAACGGCGGGTTCATCGCGGCAGACGTCAATGATGACGGCAAGGACGATCTGATCGTGACAGGCTGGAACTTCAGCCCCGGAAAACTGCGGATATTGTTAGGCAATTCGGAGGGAAGGCCCCAAGTCAACGATCCGGTCACCTTCGATGCACATCAACCGGCTGCGATCACCGCGGCGGATTTCAACGGGGACGGAAAAATCGACCTGGCGACCGCCAACCAATGGGCCTATTGCGAATACAACGGCTCCTTGTGTTTTCCCCACGGTGCTGACGTAACCGTGCTCCTGGGAAATGGCGACGGAACCTTCAAAGCCCTTGGCAATTTCCCGCCCGACGAAGGCGCCGAAGCCATTGCAGCCACCGACATCGACGGAAATGGCTCTCTCGACCTAGTCACAGCCAATCTCGGCTCTGCCCAGCGCGGCAGTATTTCCATCCTGCCCGGCGTGGGGGACGGCAGCTTTCAAACGCATCAGGACCTTATCGTCCCGGTCACCATTCCGGCGGCCATAGCGGCCGCCGACATCAACAGCGACGGCCGGCCCGATATCCTGGTAACACCCAATCGGGCACGAGGCATCGGGAAAAAAATCCTGCTGCTGACCAACAGGACTGCCGCGCGCCGATAACCCGGACGCTTGCAGGGCTCAAGGATTACGCCGGGTGATGACGAACTCATCAACCGGCGTGCCGCCGATCAGGTGCTCCTGGATGATGCGTTCCAGCACCTCCGGCGTGCAGCTGTGGTACCACACCCCTTCCGGGTAG
>VEPB01000181.1 GCA_012026715.1 Methylococcaceae bacterium
TCCTGAACAGGTTTCCGATCTGCTGGTGCGGATGGCGCCCCATGTCGGCGAGTTCGTGGCCCGGCTGTTTCAGGTATCGGATCGGCGCGACCAGCGCATGGCGAACACCCAAGCGGAATTCGCCGGAATCTTCGCCTTCCGCAGCGAGGTGCTGGGCAAGCTGGACAAGCGATTCCGCGGCGAAGACCCCGCCAGTTGGGATCTGGAGGCGCTCGGCAACCGTTTCGAGGCCCTGTTGGCCGCCGTGACGCCGGCCGCTCGGCTGGCGGCGGACAAGGAAGCCGCGGTGGCCGCCCTGGGCATGCAAACGCACGTCCTGGCCGGCGCCGAAACGCCGGACGCCGGCGCTGCCGCCGATCTGCGCCGCCGTATCGAGGCCGTCCCGGCGGCGGCCCGGGCCCTGGCCGCGGAACTGGCTGGCGACGATGCCGCGCTGGCGACCGGGCTGCATGACCTGGTGTGTCGGTGGAGCTTCGCCACCGCCAAGGTCGATTCCTGGAAAGCGCAGGTCGCCGACTGGATGATGTTCAAGCAGGTGGGCCGCACCGATTTCAATCACCTGGTGGAACACGACGTCGTGCAACGTCCGGGTTTTCCGGTGTGGGGACTCGCCCCCGAGCATCAGCGCCGGCGCGACGGTTTCGCTCTGACCGACCCGCGCTGCAGCGACCGCGAGGCGAATTACGAGGTCGACCACTGCATTTATTGCCATGACCGGGACACCGACTCCTGTTCCAAGGGCATGCGCAACAAGAAGGACAACACCTTCAAGGTCAATCCGCTGGGGATTCCCATCATCGGCTGTCCGCTGGAGGAGAAGATCTCCGAGATGCACACCCTCAAGCGCCAAGGCGACGATATCGGTGCTCTGGCCCTGGTGATCATCGACAACCCGCTCTGCCCCGGCACCGGCCACCGCATCTGCAACGAATGCATGAAGGGCTGCATCTATCAGAAGACCGAACCGGTCAATATTCCGCAGATCGAAACCAACGTGCTGACCTCGGTGCTGTTCATGCCCTGGGGCTTTGAGATCTACAGCCTGCTGACGCGCTGGAATCCACTCAACGTCAAGCGCCCCCATGCCCTGCCCTACAACGGCAAGAACGTCTTGGTCGCCGGCATGGGTCCGGCCGGCTACACCCTGTCCCACTACCTATTGAACGAGGGTTTCGCGGTCACCGGCATCGACGGACTCAAGATCGAGCCTTTACCGAAGGAACTGACCGGCGACGCCGAGCATCCCCCGGCGCCCATCCGCGACTTCAACACGCTTTATGAAGCCCTCGACAAGCGGACCATGCTGGGCTTCGGCGGCGTCGCGGAGTACGGGATCACGGTGCGCTGGGACAAGAACTTCCTCAAGGTGATCTACCTCAACCTGCTGCGGCGCAACGCGTTCCGCATCTACGGCGGGGTCCGCTTCGGTGGCACCCTGACGGTGAACGAGGCCTGGGACTTGGGCTTTGACCACATCGCCATCGCTTCCGGCGCCGGCAAGCCCACCATCATCGACCTCAAGAACAACCTGATCCGCGGTATCCGCAAGGCATCCGACTTCCTCATGGCGCTCCAGCTCACCGGTGCCGCCAAGGAATCCAGCCTGGCCAACCTGCAGGTACGGCTACCAGCGGGGGTGATCGGCGGCGGCCTGACCGCCATCGATACCTGCACCGAGCTGTTGGCCTACTACCCGGTACAGGTGGAAAAAATCCTGCACCGCTATGAAAAGTTGGCCACCCAGCAGGGCGAAGACAAAGTTCGCAGCCGCTACGACACCGAGGAATTGCAGATCCTCGACGAATTCCTCGGCCACGGACGCGCCATCCAGGCGGAGCGGGCACGCGCCGAAGCGGCCGGCGAGCGGCCCAACTTCGTACCTCTGCTGGAAGGCTGGGGCGGCGTGACCATGTTCTACCGCAAGGGCATCAAGGATTCGCCGGCTTACCGCCAGAATCACGAGGAAATCGCCAAGGCGCTGGAGGAAGGCATCTGGCTGGCTGAAGGCATGAGTCCCTTGGAGGCGCTGGAAGATCAGCACGGCCATCTGCGAGCCGTGCGCTTCGAGCAACTGGAGGAACAGGAAGGCCGCTGGAAAAAATCCGGCGAACTGGAAGTACCGCTGCGCAGCCTGTTCGTGGCGGCCGGCACCTCACCCAACACCATCTACGAATCGGAGCATCCCGACACCTTCGTCATGGACGGCAAGTTCTACCGCCGCCATGAATCCGATCCCGCCGACGCGACCAAGCTGGTGGCGACGGAAGACGAGACGATGCCCAAGATCGGCAAGCCGGCGCCGTTCACTTCCTATCAGCGCAACGGCCGCTACATCACTTACTACGGCGACAACCACCCGGTCTATGCCGGCAACGTGGTGAAGGCCATGGCCAGTGCCAAGGATGGCTATCCCTATGTCGTCGATCTGTTCCGGCCGGAACTGGCGCAACTGACGGAAGAGGAGCAAAGCGAGCGCGACCGCAACCTGGCGCAATTCCAGACGCTGCTGGATTCCAAGCTGCGCGCCCGCATCGTCGAGATCCGCCGGCTCACCCCCACCATCATCGAGGTCATCGTGAAGGCGCCGATGGCCGCCAAGCATTTCAGCCCCGGCCAGTTCTACCGGGTGCAGAACTACGAGGCCCTGGCACCGATAGAGGAAGGCACCGTGCTGGCCACCGAAGGCCTGGCGCTGACCGGCGCCTGGGTCGACAAGGAGCACGGCCTGATCTCGCTGATCGCCCTGGAAATGGGCAGTTCGTCCCGCCTGCTGGCCACCTGGAAGCCCAACGATCCCATCGTGGTGATGGGCGTCACCGGCAGCCCCACCGATATTCCGGCCGGCAAGACCGTGCTGCTGATCGGCGGGGGATTGGGCAATGCGGTGCTGTTCTCTATCGGCAAGGCGCTCCGTTCCGCCGGCAATCAAGTGATCTATTTCGCCGGTTACCGCAACCGGGATGACGTGTTCAAAATGGAGGACATCGAGGCCGCTTCAGACCTCATCGTCTGGTCGGTCGACCAGCGCGAAGGCAATACCCCCATCGAGCCGAGACGCCCCCAGGACAAGAGTTTCGTCGGCAACATCGTCGAAGCCATGTTGGCCTACGCCAAGGGGGAATTGGGCGAAACGCCGATCCACCTGGATGATGTCGATCACCTCATCGTGATCGGCTCGGATCGCATGATGGCGGCGGTGAAGCATGCCCGTTACGGCGTGCTCAAGCCTTACCTCCGGGAACACCACGAGGCCATCGGCTCCATCAATTCGCCCATGCAGTGCATGATGAAGGGCGTGTGTGCGCAGTGCCTGTGCAAGCACGTCGACAAGGAAACCGGAAAGGAATACTTCGTCTATTCCTGCAACAACCAGGATCAGGACCTGGACCGGGTCGACTTCCCAAATCTCTATGCCCGGCTGCGGCAGAATTCGGTGCAGGAAAAACTCTCCGCCATGTGGCTGGAACGCCTGCTGCAGCGATAGGGGAACCGGCGACCGAACTTGCGAACCCCGTCACATCGGCAAGGCTGGACGGGGATTCGCAACTCCAACCTGCGATTTCGCTCACAAATCGGTGTTCCCAGCACCCACCTATACTGAGCGCTCCGGCATTTCCCGTGCCGGCACCCATTACCCGACACCGCAGGAGGATGATCATGGGAATCCACGTTCAGCAGCAACGAGCCGCCGCAACCTCGGCTTTGTCCCCCCACTTGCCCGCCAGCCAATTGGAAGCCGCCTTGCGCATGCTGGACGACTACCACCTGGACTCGCCAACCAGCACCGTCAATTTCGTGCGTGAACTCGCCCAACGGTTCAACCTGCCGGATCCGCTAAGGCGGCGCCTGTGCGTGGATCTCTACGATCACCTCGACAAAAACCCCGGCACGACGCGGCAGGCAACCAGCCTCACCTGGGAGTCGCCCAGCGAACTGCGTTCCATGGTACGCAACATTCGGGGCGCGGAATCGGCTACCTTGCCCTCCGGCGTCGAATTGATCCAGCGTCTGGCCGAAGCCTTCAATCATTGGGAACACGGTCTCGGCCCGGTGGCATCGCGGGAAACGCGGCAAGCGCTGCAGACCGCCCTGGCTGAGCATACCGGCAATCATCCCGCGGCAGCGCAGTGGCCCAACGTCATCGACTGCAAGCTGCTGGACGCCCTCCCCAAGAACGAACTCCCCGGGCTGTTCCAGAAGATCTACGCGGCGGTTCGCGACACCCTCGGCCCCCATGGCGCGGAAGCCCTGCTGAAACGCGCCACAGAATCGAGCTAGGCCGGTCAGTCGTCAGCCACGACCCGGCTCAGAGCCAACTTCAACAATCCGGCGGCACTGATAGCGTCGGTAATCTCTCCGGTCATCACCATGCGTACCGCTTCCGTCAGAGGAAGCTTGCGCACGGTGATGGCTTCCGTTTCCTCGAACTCGGTCTCGCCCTCCGTCAAGTCCTCGGCCAGAAACACGAAGCCTTCCTCGTCAGTCACCGAATTGGAGGTATGCACCCGCATGAATCGGGTCCAGCGCTCCGCACTCAATCCGGTTTCCTCCTTCAGTTCGCGCTTCGCCGTGGCGAGAATATCCTCTCCCTCCGGCGATCCACCCATCGGGATTTCCCAGAAATATTCGTCGGGTACGTAGCGATACTGACCGACCAGCCAGGTATTGCCGTCGCCATCCAACGGAATGATCCCGATGGCCTTGTTCTTGAAATGAACGCAGCCGTACAGATTCTGACCACCGGAAGGATTTCGGACCTGATCCTCGTCAATGCGTAACCAGGGATTTTCGTAGATGCGCTTGCGGGACAGGCGTTTCCAGGGATTGGGATGAGACATGGTCGGCTGCGGGCAGTTGAGGTCGCGGAGAAACGGTCGGGTGAGCCCCTTGAGGAACGAACGCCGGACGACCGCAGGAGCACCTTGAATCGGTCGGACTCGCCGACTAGCGGTTCAAGGCTGCCGAGATCCTTTCATCAACCCTTCCACGGCCCGGGTCGCGGCTTCGCAATCCGGGACCGCCTGGGACAGCGTCATGCGCGCCCAAATGCTGGTGTTCTGACCGAGCGCAGATGCCGCCACGACATCATTGAGGGGAAGGCAGGCGAAGGCCATATTGGCTTCCGCCTGCCCTAACGGACTGTTGCGATCATCCTGATAATCCGGCGAGAACAGCAATTCATTGACCACAGCATTGTGATGGCGGAAGACTTGTTCCACATAAGTGCCGAATTGCTGCTCGTCCATCGTTACCGGGACACCTTCCGGCGTTTTGGTACGCACACCGCCGCAGCCCACGCACAGCGAAAGCAAAGACAGCATGACTCCCAGACGGGGAAATCCGTATGGTATCGACACCCGACTCCAGTCCCTCGCAAACCCCGGAAGTCCAGTCGCCTCGTTACAAACTCCAGTCCGGAGATCCCTGTTACTGATGGTGGACCGGCTTGGGAGCCCCACCTCCGGACACCTGCGGCGCTTCCTTGGCGATGAGCGTACGATCGTCCAGCCTCAACAGGGTGACGCCCTGATCCATGACGTAGCGGCACTCCGCGCGTTTGGCCGAACCCACATTGGTCCAGACCAAGGTCACGTAGGTCATGTGATCGCTGTTGGATTCGCTGGGATTGTAGGGATGGGCACCCACCGCTTCCTTGACCGCATCCGAACACTTGCTGAGCGCCAGGTTACTCAACATGCTGGAGGTCTGCAGGAAGGCGCCCTGCACTTTTTCCTGCTGGGTTTCCCGCGTCGTTCCAACGATGACGAAACCCACGATCATTATGCCGACGAAGGCGATGGCAACTTTTACGAACTGCGATTCCATACCCTTTCCCCCTCTGGATTTATTGTTTGTGGGCGGCAGGGAATATAGCAAAAAGCGGGATTCAGGGCATGACTATCTCTCTCTCGCCGCAGCGGGCTCAGCACCCGGTTGCCCGTCGCCGGAGCCGTGGTGATGGTGCTCGTCGGGCAGATCCAGACGGTGGACGCCAACCCCGTGACCGTAAACCATCCATCCGCCCAAATCCGCGCCCAACGCCAATGCGGCCATCAGTATCGCCGACATCAGAATCTGAAAGGCGAGCGCCATGGCCACCAGGCGCTCCTGTACGATCCACCGCCAGACTGCCAATACCGAGGCCAATCCGGCGACGGTAAGACCAATGCGCCCATGCCAGACCATCACCTCGTGGACGGTACCACCATGGGGAACCCGCTGTGCGGCATACCAACCTGCCGCAGCGGCGGCGGCAGAGCCCACTGCGCCCAGGTAAAGCATCCAACGCGCGGCGAGGCGGAGTTCTGCCTTGCGCAGGGCCAGACCCAAGACATCCATCAGAAAATAGCCGGTCAGCATGGCGATGGGAAAATGGACGATCATCGGATGAATATTCCAGCTCAATTCCGCAAGTCCCGGAAACAACTCGAATGATCCGCCGTTATCCCCGCCGCCTCCCGCAAGCCTTTCCAACACCTGGTCGAGCAGTACCAGAATCCCGCCGGAAGGATCGCCGCCGCCATGTACTCCGAATTCCGGAAAGCTCACACGGATTTCCTCCGAGTCTGCAAAGTTCTGTTGATGGTTCGCGCGGTCCAGCGCTACCCCAATGGGCAATAAATCTGGTCGGACGTCGCACTGGAAGCGCTAGTTAGTCCGGCGGCAAGCTCCCAAGTTCAGCGGCGTACCGATCCAGCGCGGCTCCACAAACAAAAACGCCGCCGCGGAGGCGAGCCTCCGCGGCGGCGTTTGGAAGATTCGAACTAAGTTAGGTGATGCCGTACTTGTGCATGCGGTACAACAGCGTGTCCCGGCTGATGCCCAGCAGTCGGGCGGAACGGCTGCGATTTCCGTTGGTCCGCTCCAGCGCCTGCTGGATCAGGTCGATTTCCACCTTCTCCAGATCGACGCCCCATTCCGGCAGCGCGAACACCGAGCGCTGGGAACTGGGGCGATTGGAGATTTCCGCGGGCAGATTGCTCTCTTCGATGACCTTGCCGGCCAGCAGGATGGAAAGCCGCTCGCACAGATTGCGCAGTTCCCGCACGTTACCCGGCCACGGATAGGAAACCAGCTTGGCCAGGGCCGAACGGTCGAAGGTCGCCGGGGGAAGCCCGTGCTCCTTGGCGAATCTGGCCATGTAATGGTGGATCAGCAAGGGCACGTCACCGACCCGCTCCCGCAGCGCCGGAATCTCCATGGGGACGACGTTGAGCCGGTAATACAGGTCGCGGCGGAACTCGCCTCGCGCCAATTTCTCCGGCAAGTTGGCATTGGTGGCGGCAATGATCCGCACGTTGACGTTGATCGTATTGGTGTCACCGACCGGCTGGAGCTCACCGGTTTCCAGGAAACGCAGCAGTTTTGCCTGCAGCGCCAGCGGGAGCGAATCGACTTCGTCGAGAAACACGGTGCCGCCGTCGGCGGCGTGCAAGCGTCCCACCTGGTGACCGACGGCGCCGGTGAAGGCTCCTTTGCGATGGCCGAACAGTTCGGACTCGGCAATGGCTTCCGGCAAGGCGGCACAGTTGAGGGTAACAAATGGACGGCCAGCCCGGGGGCTGTGCTGCTGAAGAGCGCTCGCGAGAACTTCCTTGCCGGTCCCGGTCTCGCCGACCAACAGAACCGTGACGTCGGTTGCCGCTACCATGCGGGCGCTCCGAATCAGCGCCTCGAAATTCGGGGATTGGCCGATCAGTACATCAAACATAAACCACCCTCTGAGAACTTCGATCTTATAGATTGTGCATGACCATCGGGTTGATCTGCGGGAAGGCAGCCAGCAACGCCAGGACGATCAGACTGATCCCTGCCACCTGCCGAAAGCGCCGCAGGCTCGACAACCTCACCATGAGGCTGGTCATTATACCGATGCCGATCACTGTCGGTAAAGTTCCCAATCCAAAGAACAACATGGTCAAGGTACTGCGAATTTCGTTGCCGGCGGTGGCGGCCAGCGTCAATGCCGCATAGACCAGACCGCAGGGCAGCCAACCCCAGATCATGCCGAAGATCAGCGCCTGCGGCAGCGTCTCCACCGGCACCAGCTTGCGGCCGAAGGGCTCGATGCGGTGCCAGATCACGGCCCCGGCCCGCTCGATATAGGCGAACCGCGGAAACCAGCCGGCGATGTGGAGGCCCGCACCGGCCATGATCAGGGCCGAGACGATCTGCAAGATACGATGGCCCTGGCCTTCGCCCAAGGGCAACATCAATACGTTGTGCAACAGTCCCGCGAAGTAGCCGACCACGGAGTAGCTGGCGACGCGGCCGATGTTGTAGCTGAGGACGAAGGGAATCAGCTGGTATTTGTTTTCCCGGATTTCCCGCCGCAGACTCAAGGTGAGCGAGCCGATGATGGAACCGCACATGCTCAGGCAATGGAGCGCACTGAACAGCCCCATCGCAAACGCGACCAGGTAGGAAGTGCTGAATCCGGGCTCTAGGTGGTGCATACGGCGGCCAACCTTATCATAGGAGTCGCTCTGAACAACAGCCGATTCGAGGCATATCACACAGCAAGCCGTGGCAAATGCCTCAGCTCGCCATCAAGCGAACTGCCCGAACAACTCGGCGATGCTGCGCTGAACCCCAAGCGCCGCCGCCCGCCGGTCGGCCGCATCGCGAATCGGGCGCCCCACCACGATATGGTCGGCACCGTTGAGAAAAGCCTGATCGACCGTGACCACCCGTTTCTGATCGTCGATCGAGCGGTTCTCCACCGGGCGAATGCCGGGCGTCACCACCAGCAGCTTGTCATCCACCTCGGCGCGCAACTGCGGCACCTCCAGCCCGGAAGAGATCACGCCGTCGCAGCCCAGCTTGAGTGCCCGCCGGGCACGGGACAGCACCAGTTGCTGGACGTCGCACTCGAACCCCAGATCGGTCAGGTCGCCCCGATCAAGACTGGTCAGCACCGTCACCGCCAGGATCTTCAGCTGGCCCTTTTCCCGCGCCGCCGCTTCCATGATGGCGTCGTTGCCATGCACCGTGGCGAAATCCACGCCGCGCGTACTGAGCGAACGCACCGCGCGCGCCACTGTCTCCGGCACGTCAAAGAACTTCAGGTCGACGAACACCTTCTTGCCGCGCGCCTTGAGCCAGTCCACCAGGGCGAAGTAATCGCCGGACATGAACAGCTCCAGCCCCACCTTGTAGAACCCGACGGCATCGTCCAACTCCTCCACCAGGGCCTGCGCCTCCGGGATTCCGGGCACGTCGAGCGCCATGATCAAACGGTCGGAAACGGGGATAGGCTTGGTCGAGAGATACTGGGTCATGTCGGCTCCGCTGGCAAAGAGACTAAGGATAGGCAGTTTGTCGAATCGCGCTGTTGATAGAATGGCTGCCGCGATGCGTTGCCCGGAGCACCATGACTTCCATTCTGGCCCAGATGGGCCTCTTGATCTTCTGCGGCCTCGGCTGGCGGATTATACGGCCTGGCGGCCTGGATGCCGACCCGACCCGGCGAGTTCTGACCACCCTGGTCTACCACCTGCTGCTGCCGGCCTTGGTCCTTTCAGTGCTGTGGAAACAGGCGATCGGTCTGGAAGCCCTGCGGGTGAGCGCCTTCGGATTCGGCTTGATCCTGCTAGGATTGGCGCTGACCTGGCTGGCGTCGAAAATCCTGCGCCTGGATGATCGCCGACTGGGGGCCGCGCTGCTCGCCATCGGTTTTCCCAACGTCACCTATTTCGGACTGCCGCTGCTGGAACAAACCTTCGGCCCCTGGTCGCGCATCCTGGTGATCCAGATCGACCTGTTCGCGACGCTGCCGGCGCTGCTGCTGCTCGGTGCCGTCATCGGCCAGCGCTACGGCGAACGCCGCAGCGGCACCCGGGCATGGCCAGCGGCCCTCAACAATCCGCCGGTCTGGGCCGCCGCCGCGGGGATCATCCTCAACCAAAACCGCACGCCGCTGCCGGGCTGGTTGGACCACGCCCTCGACCGGCTGTCCGCCCCGGTGGTGCCTTGCATGCTGATCGCGCTGGGGCTGGGGCTCGGCCTCGGCTCCTGGCAGCGCCGAAATCTGCCCTGGGCAGCACTGGCCATGAGCGTGCGCCTGCTGGCGGTACCCTGGCTGTCCGTCAGCCTGGGACGTGGCCTCGGCTTCGCCGGCGACACCCTCACCGCCCTGGTGCTGGAAGCCGGCATGCCCAGCATGCTGCTGGGCGTGGTGTACTGCGACCGCTACCGGCTGGACACCCATTTCTATGCGATGGTGGCGGCCTTGACCACGGTCGGCGCCGCCTTCACCCTCCCCTACTGGCACGGCGCGGTCTCCAGTTGGTAACCGCCCCGGATTTGAACTTACCCTGCCTGCCTCATCGACCATGCCCCTGATCCGTCTCACCGACCTGTCCATCGCCTTCGGCGTCCAACCGGTCCTGGACCATGCCGACTTTCAGATCGACCCCGGCGAGCGGGTCGGACTGATTGGCCGCAATGGCGAGGGCAAATCCACCCTGCTGAAGGCCATCGCCGGCCACATCCAGCCCGACTCCGGCGAGATCTGGCGCCAGCCCGGCGTGCGTATCGCCTTGCTTGAACAGGCGCCCAGCCTGCCGGCGCAAGCGACCATCTACGACGCCGTGGCCGACGCGCTGGGCGACGTCGGCCATTGGATCGGCGAATACCACCGGCTCTCGCTGCAGGCCCACCACGGCGAGCAAGCCCTGGCAGAACTGGGCAGGCTGCAGCACCGGCTGGAAAGCCACGACGGCTGGCGGCTGCAGCAACGAGTGGAAACCGTGCTGAGCCGGATGGAGTTGCCGGGCGACGGATCGGTAAGTGGACTCTCCGGCGGCTGGCAGCGGCGGGTGGCGCTGGCCCGAGCCCTGGTGACGGAGCCTGATGTGCTGCTGCTGGACGAGCCCACCAACCACCTGGACCTGGAAGTCATCCAGTGGCTGGAGGAGCAGCTGCTGCAGTTTTCCGGCGCGATCCTGCTGATCACCCACGACCGCGCCTTCCTGCGCAGGATCGCCACCCGCATCGTCGATCTGGACCGAGGCCGGCTCACCTCCTGGCCGGGGGACTACGCCGACTACCTGGAAAAAAAGGCCCAGGCCCTGGATGCCGAAGCCAAGCACAACGCCGACTTCGACAAGAAGCTGGCCCAGGAGGAAGTCTGGATCCGGCAAGGCATCAAGGCCCGCCGCACCCGCAACGAAGGCCGGGTGCGAGCGCTGAAGAAGCTGCGGGAAGAACGGACCCAGCGCCGCAGCCGGCAAGGCGTGGCCAAGATCGAGATGGAGCAGGCGGAACGTTCCGGCAAGCTGGTGCTGGAAGCGGAAGCCATCGGTTTCGCCTACCCCGGCA
>VEPB01000163.1 GCA_012026715.1 Methylococcaceae bacterium
GCCGCGCTCCAGGACCGTGGCGCCCAAGACCCCACCCTGGTGTGGCCGCAGTGGTACCGGGATAACAGCACCAACGGCGTCGATGGCGGCGGCCTGGCCATGGGACTGTGTAAGTCACAGGTGCCTTCGCCCGATCCGGCGGCGGCGGGCGCGCCCATGTGCTTCCCCATCACCCCCAACTCGGTCGGCTTTGCCGGAAACGTGGGCGATGAAATCTTCTATACCAATTTGAACGTCAATGTCACCAACGGCGGCATTGACCTGCGCTATGTGATGGGCCTCGAGGCCGCCTACGCCACCGCCAACCCGGTCGGCGCTCCGGTGCACGGCCAGGAAGTCGTGTTCGCCCGTACCCGCTTCATGATGCACGTCACCCCGGGCACGGGCTGCGCCGGCACCTACCGCATCATCCACCCCTACGGCGATGAGACCTTCCCCGATGTGCCGGAAGGCAAGCGCGCGCTGTTCTCGACCCTGGACATTCCGGTGGGCGCGGTGCTGGATTTCGACACCGTGGTCGACAAGGGGCATGTAGCTCCGTTCCTGCATTGGGACGATGGCCAGGAGAATGTCCTGAGCCGCACCAATCCTTTGGCCAACCCAAACGGGGAAATCCTCTCCGTAACCCCCGTGGGCGGCGCCCAGCAGCAATTCATCGGCGATCCCAGCGTCCTCCACACCTTTACCGGCAGTCCGCTGACCGAAACGATCCCCGGCACCGCCACGCCTGCTTACTTCCTGGCTGACGGCGTCACCCCGGCCCACCAGAATTACGTGAAGGTCATCGCACCGGCCGGATGCGACATCGGCGGAGATCCTTTAGGCGAAGGCATCAACGTCAACAAGGTCAACACCGGCTTCCTGATGGGCCAGGTGTGGACCGCGCCGATCCCGCCCCCGACCAAGGTCACCCAGGCCAAGTACAGCCGTACCGCAACCGACGTCACCATCGACGTATGGGCCACCTCGTCGGCAAGCCAGACCCTGCTCGCGACAGGGCCGAGCCTGCGCGGCGCGCAGCTCAAGGCCGATCCGAGCGACTTGACCGGCAAGAAGTATGAGGCCCACCTGGTGCTGCCGGGCGATACGGTCGTTCCGCCGGGCATCAACGTGGTCAATGCCACCAGCAATCCGGTGCTGAACATCAACGCCAACCTGACCGATTACATCACCGTCAGCAAGGCCGAGTACGACCCGAACTCCCATTTGCTGTGTGTTTCCGCGAAGTCCAGCGACGCAACCATTGCGTCTTTGAACCTCAGCCACTCCAGCCTCCCCAGCGTCAGCTTCACTGGCACCGACGCCAACTGCGCTGCGGCTGCCACGGGTGATTTCACCACGAGCATCAGCATTGATCCGGCCCACGTCCCCACCACGGTATCCGTGACCTCCGGCGTGCAGGGCAGCGAGGCGGTCGTCGCGATCTCCACGAAGGCCAACACGCCAGACAACGACGCCACGCCGCTGATCGCGGTGGATGACACGATCGCCAGTGTCTCCGGCGGCAGCCCGAGCGACTTTGATGTCATCGGCAACGATACCGGTGCTGCAACCGCCACTGTCGTGATCGTGGATCAGCCTTTCACCACGGTAGATCAAGTCAATCCGGTAACCGGCGTCACAAAGACCGTCAAGTCGCCGATCGGCACCGCCACAGTCAATGCCGATAAGTCCATCCACTTTGTTCCCAACCCGGGCACCACGGGAACCGGCTCGCTCAGCTACGTGCTGAAGAATGCGGCTCAGGTTTCCAGCCTGGCTCAGGTGAATCTGGCGAACATCGTGTTCCAGCCTACTCCGCCCGCGACGGCGCCGGACAACTTCGCCATATTCCGCACCAACACCGTCAACGGCCTCAAGGTCAACGTGCTGGCCAACGATGTGGCCGCAGCCGGTTCGCCCATCGACCCTGCATCCGTCGTGGTGTCAAGCGCCGCAGCGGGTCCTTTCGCGGCTAGCGCGACAACGGCCAAGGGAACGGCAACCGTCAATGCGGACGGCACCGTGACCTTCAAGGCCACTGCCGGAGCAACCGCTGGCACCGACGCCTACTACTACAAGGTCGGCGCGAAGGCTGGCGGTGTTTCCAGCGTTCTGAGCGCGGCCGTAAAAGTCGACGTGGTCGTGGAGCAGAGTGACGAGGTGATCAACATCACCCGCAACCGCTTCGTCAACCAGGCCGGCAACCCGCGCTACGACGTCCGCTTCACCACCAGCTGGTTCGGCGCACCGCTCACCCCGTCCGGCACCTGCTACGTCACCAGTACCACGGCCAATGACGCAGCCAGGACCGTCACCGCCTGGGGCTTGACCCGTCCCATCGGATCCGGTCCTGCCGATGCCACCGGTGCGGTGCAGCTGGCCAACCCGACGACCAAGATGATCAACGACCCGACCTACAACCCTGCGGTCGACGTCCCGAACATCCCGTCGAAGTGGACTTACCGCGTGCAGTGCATGAGCAACAGCAGCACTGTGATCGGTGGTTCCACCAACAACGCCAGCGTCTTGACCCAGCCTTAAGCGAGACCCGCCGGCAGGCTCAGCCTGCCGGCTCACTGACCGCCCCGGCGCAGCCGCGCCGGGGAATTTTCAACAGAACGACAAATCCAGGACGGACTTGACATCCTGGGGCAAGAACGGCCGTGCGCTGCTTTGATCCCCGTTTTTTTGATCGTTGGTCGCTTCGCTTGGAACGAGACGGCCACTATCCGACCAGAGAGAACATTCCAATGAAGCGCAAGAACCTAGTAATTCCGCTCTTGCTTTGTGCAGGTTCGGCCCTTGCCACCACGGCAGGCGCGGCGCCGACCATGATTTCGGCCGTGAAGGCCGGTGCCCAGGTGTACGACTTTTATGTCCTGGATGCGAGGAAGCTGCAAAAAATCGGCCTTTCCACCAATCAGGAACTGGCCAAGCTGGCTACTCAACTGGCGCCGTTCGGCGTCAAGCCCTGCGAAATTTTGACCGACCTGAACGCGACCGGGATCAGTTGCGGCGATGCCGCCAACGGTTTCATCCAGTTCGGCCGTAACGAATTCTTCTCCTACAACTCCCCGTTCGATCTGCCCCCATCGTTTGCGGCCAAGGTCGAGGATCCCGGCGTCACCAAGCGCTACGGCTCCAATTTTCTGGCCACCACCGTGATCGGCCAGATCCAGACCCCGGGGCGCGCGGTGCAATACCACTTCACCCAGCGCATGGCCCAGTTCGGTTTGCTGCTGGAAGCTCCCAACTCATCGGCAAACGCCGTGCAATTCATCGTCAACAATCAGGTGTTGCCGGCGCAAACCCTGACGCCCAATGTACCGGTTTTCCTGGCCGTGGAAGATTCCCACGGCTTCACCGACGTGACCATCGTGCCCTCCGGCGGTGCCACCATGAGCTATGTCGCCGACCATTTCTCCTATCTGCCGCTAACCCAATTCTGAGGCCCCAGCCATGACCATCAAAAATTGTTCGGCCCTGCGATGGGCCGTCAGGGCCGCTTTGTGCGTGCCCTCCACCATGGCGCTCGCGGGTCCGCAATACATCGTCACGGATCTCTCGGCATTGAACGGCACCCACGCCGAAGCGCATGCCGTCAACGGCGCCGGCAAGGTGGCGGGATTCGGGCTGCCGGCCGGCAGCGGCGCGCAGAATGCGTTTTTCGAAACCGTCGGGCAGCCCGTGTTGAATATCGGCAGCCTGGGCGGTTCCAACAGCATCGCGCTGGACATCAACAATAGCGATCTGCTGGTTGGCAGCGCCAACCTGGCAGGAGATACCTCCAGCCACGCCTTCATCAGCCAGAGCGGCGGGGCGCCGCAGGATCTGGGCGCATTCCCGGGCGGGAACGCCAGCCGAGCATCCGCCATCAACGACGCAGGACAGGTCGTCGGCGCGGCCGCGACCGACCCTGTCACCGAGCACGGATTTCTGTGGCAGAGCGGCGGTGCGCTCAAGGACATCGGCACCCTGGGCGGGGCCAACAGCGTCGCCAACGACATCAACGCGTCGGGTCAGATCACCGGTTACTCCGACGTCGCCGCCAGCAAGGCACAGCATGCCTTCCTGTACCAGGCCGGCGCCATGACGGACCTCAAGACCCTGGGCGGTTCTTTCAGCGAGGGCAACGCCATCAATGCGTCCGCGGTCGTGGTGGGTCATTCCACCCTGCTCGGCGATACCGCGGAACATGCCTTCCTCGCCAAGCCGGGTGCCGCAATGGTGGACCTGGGCACGCTGGGCGGCACTTTCAGCGAAGCCGTTGCGGTCAATACCGACGGCGATGTGGTCGGTAGCGCCACGACCCGTGCCGATGCCAATCTGCGGGCCTTCGTCTGGCGCAACGGCACGATGACCGACCTCAATTCGGTGATTCTGACCGGAACCCCGTGGACCCTGATCGCCGCGCGTTCCATCAACGACGGCGGACAGATCGTGGGCTATGGCGATTACACCGATCCCGCCACCTTGACCCTGCAGCGCCGCGCCTTCCTGCTGACCCCGGACAAGACTGCTCCGACCATCACCTGCCCGGCCAGCGTGACCACAGCCGGGGCACAGCCCGCAAGCATCGGTCAGGCAACCGCGACGGACAACCTGTCCGGCACGGCGGATATCGTCGTCACCAGCAGTCCGGCCCTGCCGTTCACCTTCCCCAACGGCAAGACCACCGTCACCTGGACTGCCCAGGACGCCGCCGGCAATACCAGCAGCTGCAGCCAATTGGTCACCGTAGGCGGTGACACGACGCCGCCCATCGTGACCGCGGCATGGACCAGCAACGGATTCCCCGCGACACCCAATGGGCTGGGCTGGTATTCCAAACTGCCGTTGACCCTGACCTGGACCACCGCGGATGCGGAATCGGCCATCACCAGCACGTCCGGTTGCGGCGCCATCACCTTTACAGCCGACAGCGCGGCGACCGCACCACAGACCTGCTTGGCCACCAGCGCGGGCGGACCCACCAGCGTGACGGCTTCGGTCAAGGTGGACGCCACCGCGCCCAGTCTGACTGCGGCAGCCACTCTCGTTAACGCCGATGCCACCAACCTGGCGGGAGCCACGGTGACTTATACGCTGCCAACCCTGGCCGACAGCCTGTCCGGCCCGGACAGCGCCAGCGTCCGCTGCACCCCGGCTTCAGGCTCCACGTTCACCCTGGGCAACAATACAGTCCAGTGCAATGGCAGTGACTTGGCCGGCAACATCGGCAGCACCAGCTTCACCGTAGCGGTGCGCGATCCGTCACCGCCGGAAGTGACCCCCACCCTCACCGGTCCGGCGGGCAGCAACGGCTGGTACACGGGAGCCACCTCAGTCACCTGGACCGTCACGGACGGACAATCACCCGTCACGACCGCGACCGGGTGCGATCCGACCCGGTTCGCCACCGACGGCGCCAACCAGAGCGTGACGTGCTCCGCCACCAGCAGCGGCGGCACGACGCCGGTTACCGCGACGGTGAACATTGACTCGACCCCGCCCGATCTTGGCATTTCCGCCACCACCCTGGTGGTGGAAGCGAGCGGCCCCACCGGTGCCATGGTGATCTACCCGCGGACACTGTCCGACGCCACCTCCGGCCCGGCCACCCGCAGTGCGAGCTGTGCCCCGGCCTCCAACACGACGATGCCCTTGGGCCCGACCTCGGTCAGTTGCACAGGCGCGGACCTCGCGGGGAATACGGCGACAGGCAGCTTCGCGATTTCGGTGGTCGACACCACCGCGCCCAGCCTCACCGTACCGACCGGTGTCGCGGTTTCAACGGCAGACGGCGCCGGCGCAACGGTCAGCTATATCGTATCCGCCAGCGATCTGGTGGACGGCAGTGTCACGCCTTCGTGCCTCCCAGCATCGGGTAGCCTGTTCGGCCTCGGCACCACCACCGTGAGCTGCACGGCGGGCGATGCCCATGGCAACACGGTAACCAAGAGCTTCCCGGTAACGGTCAGCCTGATCAGCACGACACCGTCGGATACCATTGCTCCGGCGCTGAGCCTGCCGAGCGGCATCACGGTAACGGCGCCGAATAGCGCTGGCGCCGTCGTGACCTACAACGCCAGCGCGACTGACGCCGTCGATGGCCCGGTTCCGCTGAGCTGCAGCAAGGCATCCGGAAGCCTGTTCACGGTGGGCAACACCGTGGTGACTTGCACCGCTGCGGATTTGGCCGGCAATGTGGCAACCGGCAACTTCACGGTCACGGTAAACCCGCCGGTCTCCACCCTGCCGGCCGCCGATCTGGCTTTGAGCGTGACCGAGAGCACCGGCAAGCGGCAAGCCCAGATCAATCAGAAGTTCAGCTATCAGTTCACTGCCCGCAATAACGGACCGCAGACCGCCCAAACGGTGAAATTCAGCGATCTGATCCCCACCAACTTGCGGATCGTCCAGGTCAGTCCGAGTACCGGCACCTGCACGGCGCCGATCAACTCCAACGGCGGTACCGTGGCCTGCAACTTCGGCAACCTGGCAAGCGGCCGCTCTGCTCAGGTGAAGATCACGGTGGCGTCGCAGGTGAGCAGCGGGACGATCGCCAACACCGGCTCGGTGAGCGGATCGGTCAACGATGTCAATCCGGACAATAACCAGGCCGGCATCACCATGACCGCGCCCCCGTGACCCATCCGTGCCCTGGCGGACGAATCAACGTCCGCCAGGGTACTCGGCTAACTCTGAGCGACTTCAGCCTCCGGCGCCGTTCTTCGAAATGAGAAGGCGCCGGCGGCTCTTAATTTTCATACCAGCGCAGATTCACGAAATTCCAGGTGGATCGGCAAACCCAGCTCCGGCAGGAAGCAGGTGGTCGACAGTGGGAATTTCCCAACGTTCTTACCCATGGCTTCACGTCGAGTGAGCCCATCGGTAAGGATCATGAGGTCAAGCATGACGAACGATTAAGCAACAGACCCCGGGAGCGAAGCCCCCCATGAACACCCATTCCTTTCTGAGCCGGTTCTCCCAAGTCCTGGTTGTCGTTGCCGCCAGTGAAGCGCTTGACGCGGCTCCGCGCTATCAAGTCACCGATTTGGGAACCTTGGGGGGGAGTTTCAGCCAGGGCCTCTCCGTCAACGATGCCGGGCAGGTTGCCGGCCTGGCCTCCACCGCCACCAACTCGGCAATTCAGGCAGCACTGTCCACCGGTGCCGCCAACTTCCAAAATGCAATTCCTCTGGACAGCGGCATCGGCGTCGCTACCGGCATCAATTCGCTGGGGTCCTATATCGGCACCGTCTCGACCGCTGGCGGGCCAACGCCGAGCGCATTTCTGGTATCGAACATCGGCACGGTGTCCCTTGGTACTCTGGGTGGTTCCGGCAGCAACGGCCGAGGCATCAATGAGCAGGGAGACGTGACGGGATTCGCCGAAATATCGGGGAATGCCGCCGAACACGCCTTTCTGTTCCGCGACGGACTTCTTCAGGATCTGGGCACGCTGGGAGGAAACGACAGTCAGGGAAACGCCATCAACAACGCTGGCCAAATCACCGGGTGGTCGGATGTTGCCGGCGATACCGGCTTCCACGCTTTCCGCTGGCAGGCCGGGCAGTTCACGGATCTGGAAACATTGGGCGGAAGTTTCGGCGAAGGCCTGAGCATCAACAGCGCCGGAAGCGTCGCCGGCTATTCCACGCTCCCCGGCGACGGGATCCAGCACGCTGCCCTCTGGAAACCCGGCGAACCGATACGCGACCTGGGAAGCTTAGGCGGCAAGTTCAGCATCGCCTATTCCGTCAACGGCAATCATCAGGTGGTGGGGAGCAGCACGACAGCGGGCGACTTGAATCGCCATGCCTATGTCTGGAACGGATCGCTGCTGGAAGACCTGAATTCCCTGATCCCGGACGGAAGCAACATCATTCTTACGGAAGCCCGCGGCATCAGCGAGAACGGATTCATAACCGGCGCCGGGAAAGTGGGTGCCGAGTTACATGCGTTTCTGCTGACCCCTGATCGCGTCGCCCCCGCCCTCACCTGCCCGGCTAACATCACCACCACCGGCGGCCAGCCGGCGGCCATCGGCCAGGCGACGGCCAGCGACAACCTGGACCCGGCGCCAGTGATCACCAGCAACCAGCCCGCCAGCTTTCCCCTGGGGGAAACGCCGGTAACCTGGACCGCCACCGACGCCGCCGGTAATCGGGCCAGCTGCGTTCAACGGGTAAGACTCCCGGCGCTGCGCATCAACGATGTCGCCAAGGCGGAAGGCAACAGCGGAACCACGCCTTACACCTTTACCGTCAGCCTGCTGACTCCGGCCATGGGAACCGTCACGGTGGACTGGGCCACTGCCGATTCCAGCGCCTTGGCCGGAACCGACTACAGCGCCGCCGCCGGCACGCTGAGCTTTGCGCCGGGCCAGACCAGCCAGACAGTCACCGTCAATGCCATCGGCGATACGATTCTGGAGGCCAACGAAACCTTCACCGTGAATCTGAGCGGCGCAGCCGGAGCGGCCATCGCCGACGGCCAAGGCGTGGGCACCCTGCTCAACGACGAAGGGCCGCTGCTGCGCATCAACGACGTCGCCAAGGCCGAAGGCAATGCCGGCATCACGCCATACACCTTCACGGTGTCGCTGTCTCCCGCCTCCGCCGCGCCGGTGACGGTCAATTGGGCCACCGCCAATGCCAGCGCACTCGCCAATTCCGACTACAGTGCCGCCAGCGGCAGCCTCAGCTTTGCCCCCGGCCAGACCAGTCAGACAGTCACCGTCAACGGCATCGGCGACACCGTGCTGGAGGGCAACGAAGCCTTCGTGGTGAATCTGAGCGCCGCCACGGGCGCGACCATTTTCGACAGCCAGGGCGTCGGCACCCTGCTGAACGACGAGGGGCCGTTGCTGCGCATCAACGACGTCGCCAAGGCCGAAGGCAATAGCGGCGTCAACGCCTACACCTTCACCGTGAGCCTGTCCCCAGCCGCCGTCGTGCCGGTGACGGTGAACTGGGCCAGCGCTAATTCCAGCGCCGTGGCCGGGTCCGACTATACCGCCGCCGCGGGAAGCCTGAGCTTCGCCCCCGGCCATACCAGCAAGACGATCACCGTCAACGCCACCGGCGATACCCTGCTGGAAGGCAACGAAGCCTTCGTGGTCAATTTGAGCGCCGCCACCGGCGCGACGATCTTCGACAGCCAGGGAGTCGGCACCCTGCTGAATGACGAAGGGCCGTTGCTGCGCATCAACGACGTGAGCAAGGCCGAAGGCAACGCCGGAATCAACGCCTACGCCTTCACCGTCAGCCTGTCGCCGGCCGCCACCATGCCGGTGACGGTGAACTGGGCCAGCGCCAATTCCAGCGCCTTAGCCGGTTCCGACTATGTTGCCGCCAGCGGCAGCCTCAACTTCGCGCCCGGCGAAACCACCAAGACCATCACGATCGCCGCCATGGGCGACACCACTGTGGAGGCCAACGAAATGTTTGCCGTCAATCTCGGCGGCGCAGTCGGCGCGACCCTGTTCGACAGCCAGGGCCTGGGTTCCCTCATCAACGACGACCTGTGACCAGCGCAGTTGCCGACGCCTAACCTCGCCAATCAGGCAGCGACTCCGAGCCGGCCCGTCGCCTCCGGTGCTGCCCTCTGCGACGCCGTCACCGGTCGGCAATCCCGTTGAAAAGAGGGAAACCTCTCCGGCTGGGCCTAGCCGCGTCGGGCGCGGCCCCACGGCCCGCTAATTGTGCCCTGGAACCGGTCGGTCTCCCCCCCATCCAGCCCTCCGAGCCACCTTCGCCTGGGAGGAGAAGGCAACAAGGTGCGGCTTTCAGCTGCGGGTCCTGGGTAGGGACTTAATTCGACGCGTTGTTGCCGGTCAGCGGTTCGAACCCCTGGGCAATCGAAGCCGACCACCGCCGTGGCCCGTCCGAAACACCCGCCGTTTTGCTCCAGCCAGGCCCCTCGGCAGTTGGACCCACCGCCTTCCGTCATGGCCTGCATACACCATTCGAGCTTGCCTCGGGCTGCGATCCCGACACCACGTTTCGGAGGGAAGCTGTTCGAAACCCGATACCGAACAGCCCGCCTCCCCTGTTGGATGAATCCGCCAAACTGAAAGGAGCGACTCCGAACGGCTTTCAACCTATCCATACCTGTCAACTTATCTTTACGAAAACCGCCATTATGGCCGGTTCAATAGACCAAATATTCACCACTTAAAAGCGGCAGTAACAAATCCAAACAGAAAAAGTATCAAGCACGTTACAAAACCAAGGCCAGCAGCCTGAAACCCCTCTATTACCAAGCCTCGCACATGGTAATTCCACAAACAGCCGAGACCCTAAATGAATCCACTAAACCCGAAACAAGGCACTGTAAAGAAATCAATATAAAAATATTCGACAACCTCAACAGAAATAGTCTAGTCGATTGTTTTTTTTCACTTTAAGGTTGTTTCTCTACGCTCAAATTTGTGACAGGTAGCGCCTTAAATAACTTACACAGCCAGCCAAGAATTATTCCTATCTAGGTTCAATAAAATTCGAATA
>VEPB01000542.1 GCA_012026715.1 Methylococcaceae bacterium
CCCGGCCCGTCTGCTGGGCCGCCACTGGATCATCACCGATGCCAACGGCAAGGTCCAGGAAGTTCATGGCGAGGGGGTGGTCGGCGAACAGCCTCATCTGGAGCCGGGCGAATCCTTCCGCTACACCAGCGCCGCCATGATCGAAACCCCGGTGGGTTTCATGCAAGGCGAATACCGCATGCTCACCGACGAAGGCGAACCCTTCGACGCCGAGATTCCCGCCTTCACCCTGGCCGTGCCCCGCACCCTGCACTGAACCGCCATGGCGCTCTATGCCATCGGCGACGTCCAGGGTTGCTACGACGAACTACGCCGGCTGCTGGACCACATTGCTTTCGCGCCCGAATCCGACCGGATCCTGTTTACCGGCGACCTGGTCAACCGCGGCCCGCTGTCCCTGCAAACCGTCCGTTTCGTGCGCGGCCTTGGGCCCGCCGCGGTGACGGTGCTGGGAAATCACGACCTGCACCTGCTGGCGGTCGCCCGCGGCGTCTCGCGCACCAAAAAGCGCGACACCTTCGGCGACATCCTGGCCGCCCCCGACCGGGACGAGTTGCTGTCCTGGCTGCAGACCCGCCCCCTGTTGCACCGGGAAGGCGAATTCTACCTGATTCACGCCGGCCTGCCTCCGCAGTGGGATATGGCCGAGGCAACACGCCGCGCCGCCGAGGTGGAGGCGGTGCTGCGGAAGGGTGAGCCAGAATTCTTCGCTCACATGTACGGCGACGAACCGGCGCTGTGGTCGGATGACTTGCGGGGCTGGGACCGGCTGCGCTACATCACCAGCGCCTTCGCCCGCACCCGCTATTGCGACCGCCACGGCCGCATGGACTTCAAGGAAAAGTGCGAACCGGGCCGACAAGGCGCCGGTCTGTTTCCGTGGTTCGAGGCTCCTAACCGCCGCAGCCGCGGCGCGCCCATCGTGTTCGGCCACTGGTCCACCTTGGGATATTACGCCGGCAACGACTGCTGGGGCCTCGACACCGGATGCCTTTGGGGCGGCGATCTGACCGCGTTGCGGCTCGATACTCAACCCAAGATCCGTTTCAGCGTATCCTGCTGCGGCCATCAACGCCCCCACCTTTAGCGAGAGCGCCCGCCATGACCTGCATCATCCGCAAACTACACCACTCGTCCATGGTCGTCTCGGATCTGGCGGTCAGCCGGAAGTTTTACGAAGAACTGTTCGGCTTCACCCCCAGCCCCCTGCGCCCTCAACTGCCTTACGATGGCGTCTGGTACGAGTTGGGCGAGCAGCAGATCCACCTGCTGGCGGTACCCAACCCGGACGCCGGTGCCGTGCGGCCCGAGCACGGCGGCGTCGACCGCCACGTGGCGCTGCAGGTCGCCGACTGGGACACCCTGATGCGGCGGCTGGAGCGGCTGGGCATCAAATACAGCGCCAGCAAATCAGGCCGCAAGGCCGTCTTCATCCGCGATCCGGACAATAATGCGCTGGAGTTGATGGGGTTTTGAGCTCGATACCGTTTGGTGAGAAGAATTTGCCCGCTCGCCTAGGAATCTGTCGGACTTGGGTGAACGACGCACTCGTACGCGAATAATCGACGCTTCACCGACATCGAAAACCTCAGAATTCACGTAGGAACGCCAATATTGACCAAAACCTGCTCAATCCGCCGCATTCTTCGGAAAGTCGGACAGACTCCTAGCCTCTCCATTACGTAGCGACATTCGCTGCCCCCACGAAGCGGTGTCCCTCGGAGCGGACGAATTCCTCGAAGGCCAGCCCGGCGCCCGTCAACCGCTTGCCGGACCGGTGCACCATGTACCACTGGCGAATGATGGGGAAAGATTCCACGTCCAGAATCACCAACCGGCCGTCGTGCACTTCCCGTTCGATGGTGTGGGCGGAGACGACGCCCAACCCCAACCCCACCTCGACCCCCTGCTTGACCGCCTCGTTGGTGTTCATCTCCATGCTGCCGGCCAGAGTGACGCCGTGCTCCGCCATGAAGCGCTCCACCGAGGTGCGGGTGCCGGAACCCTGCTCGCGCATCAGGAACGGCTCGTGAACCAGATCGACGACGGGAATCCGCTTGACCTTGGCCATGGAATGATCCGCCGAGGCAATTACCACCAGTGGATTGTCCATGAAGGCTTCAGCCACCAGGTCACCGTCCTCCGGCGGCTTGCCCATCAAAACGATGTCGGCCAGGTTGTCTTCCAATAGCCGTAGCAGCCCTTTGCGGTTGGTGACCTTGAAATTGATCTTGACCTTGGGATACTCGCGGTAGAAGGCCGCCAGCAGCCGGATGGCAAAGTAGTGCACCGTGCTGGCCACCGCCACCACCAGCTTGCCGCCGTCGGTACCCTTCATTTCCTCCACAAGCTGTTCGGCGTCTTCCAGCTGCTGGGCAATGGTCTTGCTGAGGCGATACAGTTCTTCCCCTGCCCGAGTCAGGTAAATTTTCTTGCCCAATCGCTCGAACAGGGGCAGCCCCACCATCTCTTCGAACTGCTTGATCTGCATCGATACGGCCGGCTGGGTGAGGTAAAGTTCTTCAGCGGCGCGGGTAAAGCTCAGGTGGCGAGCGACCCGCTCGAAGACTTTCAGCTGGCGCAGGGTGATGTTCATGACATGCCCCAATGAGGATAAGAGGCCATTATCCCTCACCCAAGAAAGCTTTACTTCCCTTTATGAGCGTTTACCTCTATAAAGTGCGGTCGCTCGCGCAACCACGGCGCTTGCCTTGGGGCATCGGCACGAGCACCCAAAAGACTCATTCATAAGATTTTTTGTCGTCACAAGACCTACAGGAGACTTGCATGCCGTCGCGTCGAGACCTAGCCAATGCCGTTCGGGCCTTGAGTATGGACGCCGTTCAGAAAGCGAACTCGGGCCACCCGGGGGCGCCGATGGGAATGGCGGACA
>VEPB01000417.1 GCA_012026715.1 Methylococcaceae bacterium
CCAGGCAACCGGCACCGCCGGTGACATCGCTCGCGGCCTCGGCAAGGTCAACCAGGCTATCGATGTCGCGCAGTCGAAGGCTGGCCGCGAAGTCCTGGGTGGCACGGCTGGCGTGCTGGGGAACATGGCGGCTGGTGAAGAGAACACGGGCCTTGAATGGTGGCAAGCGGCTGCCCTCGGGGTGCTGGGTGGTTCCGCGACACGCGGCGCTGGCTCGCTTGGCTCGAAGGCCGCAGCCGGACTCGCAAAGGTACAGGGACGCGCAGGACTGGAGCCGATTCTCGGCCTCCAGATGGACATCGTGAAAGGCCCCGAGAGCCGGAACATGCTGGACGCGATCCGGAAGGCCGCTGACAACCCGAACCTTGCCGTTGAGATCGACGCCATCCGCCAGGCAGCCGGGCAGGACACACTGGAGGGCTTCGTACAGGCCGCGCTCAAGAAAGGTCCTGAAGGCAAGCGCCTGCGAACGGCCATCCTGGCTGCGGCTGAGAAGGAAGGCGTCTCCGTAGGCGGGCCGGTACAGAGCCTTACGAGCCTTACGGCTAAAGGGGCTGGTAAGGCCGCTATCCCCGCTCTTGGCGGTGCCGTTGGTTTCATGGCCGCGCCGGATGATGCCAGCCCCATGGAGAAAATTGCCTACACCCTGGGCGGCGCTGCGGCTGCGTTCGGGGGCGAGTTTGCCATCGACAGGGTACTGCCCCGTCTGACGAAGGGCGCGAAGCCCATTGCCCTTGATCTCGAACGGGATGCCCCAATCGCGGTTGGCCTGAACCGGCCCGACAAACTGCCCTTGCGGACAAAGATTGGGAACGAACTGAAGAATCGCTTGTTCCTGGGCCACTTCAGTGATGATCCCCGCGTCGCCGGGATTGCCAGAGATTACGAGACTGGCCGCTCTCTCGTGCCCTCTCAGTCCAACGTCTTCGCGGAGAGCGTCGATGCCCGCCTGAAGTCAGTCTTTTCGCCGGACAAGCGGGGCCGCGTAAAGGGACTCCCGTACCTGGACGAAGCCGGGGAGGTTGTCGGCGAGGAAGCGCCGGATATCCAGCAGATCGCGGCTGTCCTGCCGCACTACTTGGACAAGCTCACCAAGCCCCAGCTCCTGGCCCTCGATTACGCCAGGGCGTCGGTGGAGCGCATCGCTTCTGTCCGTGGCGCTGTCGATCTCAACCCCATCACCCCGGCCAAGGGCGTGATCTCCGGTGGCTTTTACCTCCCGCGTGGCAAATCGGTTGGGGCGGGTGTTGAGGAAGTGCGGGCCATCCCGATCAGCCGGGGCAAGACGGGCGGAGAAGTCTCGACGGAGAAGGCGCGGAAGTTCGCCTCCAAAGCCGAGGGCGAAGCCGCCGGGCGCGAGTACGTCCCGCTGGTTGAAGCACTGAGGAACTACGCCAGCGAGCAACTGGCAAAGGCATGGGATCATGCCGCCGCTCAGCAACTGATAGACACTGGCCTGGGCATTCCGCCGGTCGCAAAGCTCAGCCCCGAGGTGGAGGCCGAGATCAAGCTGATCCGGGCCGAGATGAGCGCGGCCAGCAAGCGGGCCAATGACCTCCAGGGGCGGCTGTCCACGGAACGCCAGGTGGGCCGGTTCACCAGCCGGGACATCCGCGCCATCGCCCGGCGCGTTGACGACCTGAAACGCCAGGCACTGGACCGCACAGCCACCATGGCAGACCGCAGGCTCGCCGCCGGGCAGGCATCCAGCCTGTCCCGAACTCAACTCCGCGACAGCCTTAACGCTGCGCTCGATGCGGCGGAAGCGTCGGGAAAGGCCGACCAGAAACTCACCGACCTCGTAGCACGCGCCAGCAAGCAAG
>VEPB01000096.1 GCA_012026715.1 Methylococcaceae bacterium
CTGGAGGTGCGCGATTTCAAGGTCTATTACCCCATCCGCAAGGGCCTGTTCCAGCGCACCGTGGGGCATGTGCGGGCGGTGGACGGGGTGTCGTTCGATTTGGCCAGGGGACAGACCCTCGCCCTGGTGGGCGAATCCGGTTGCGGCAAGACCACCCTGGGGAAGGCCTTGCTGAACCTGATCGAACCCAGCGGCGGCCGGGTCCGGTTCGACGGCCGGGAGTTCCGGCCGGGGCGGCATCATCGGACGCAGATGCAGATCGTGTTCCAGGACCCCTACGCCTCCATGAACCCCCGCATGGTGGTGGGCGACATCATCGACGAGGGCATGCGCGCCCTCAAATCCGATTGGCCGGAGCGGCGCCGGCGGGAGCGGGTGATCGAACTGCTGGAAGCGGTCGGCCTGCCGGCGGATGCGCGCAACCGCTATCCCCATGAGTTTTCCGGCGGACAACGGCAGCGCATCTGCATTGCCCGCGCCCTGGCGGTGGAACCACGCCTGATCGTGTGCGACGAACCCACCAGCGCCCTGGACGTGTCGGTGCAGAAGCAGATCATCGGCCTGCTCAAGGAGTTGCGGGAAAAGCAGGGATTGAGCTATCTGTTCATCAGCCACGATCTGGCGGTGGTGGCGGAACTGGCCGACCGCATCGCCGTGATGCACCAGGGCCGCATCGTCGAGATGGGGTCGACCGAGTCGGTGCTGTTTTCCCCTTCCCATAGCTATACCCGCAAGCTGCTGTCGGCGGCCCCCAAGCTGCATCGGGAAGGACGCATCTGAGGGAGCGACGGGTGGCGCAGAATCGTTCGCCGAGTCCGAATGCCCGCGCCGGTGCCGGTTCGCTGCTGCAGATCATCTGGGCCGTTGTTCGACTCATGCTGTGGACCTTGGCGCTCGGCGCCGGGATTGCCCTGTCGTTCAAGGGCCGCGAAATCGACCAGTTGCTGCGCATCGCGGCTGGCTACAAGGCCAAGATTTTCTGCTCGGCGGTGTTTGTATCCGGCCGGCCCGCCGAATCGGTGCTGGCCGAGGACTTGGCGGTCGACGATCTGTGGCCGTTGCGGCTGTTTCCGGCTGAGCCGGACCGGGATCGGCAGACGGTTCGCGTGAACTTCCTCGGACTGGTCCAGTCCATCGCCCGGCATCGCGTCGGGCAGGGCTGCGTCCTCGCGGCCGAGGGGGAACGGTTCGCTCCCGCTTCGCCGGTTGGCGTGTCCGACGGCTCCGGCAGACTTCAGCCAGCGCTGCCGACGGCGGCCGTCGCCATGCCTCGGGGCGGTGCGACCGAGGTCATTTCCCCGCAGCTGCAGGCAACGCTCGATTGGGGTTTCGCCGAGCCGGACCCGGAGCATCTGCGGCGTACCCGTGCCCTGCTGGTGATGCAGGACGGCAAGGTGGTGGCGGAACGCTATGCGCCCGGATTCGGCCCGGATATGCCGCTGGCCGGCTGGTCCATGGCCAAGCTTGCCCTCAACGCCCTGGTGGGGATTTTGGTGGGGGAGGGAAGGCTGAAGCTGGATGCGCCGGTAAATCTGCCGGAATGGCAAAATGATCCGCGCGCGGCCATCACCCTGGACCAACTGCTGCGCATGAGCAGCGGACTGGAGTTTTCGGAGGAATACGGCGATCTGTTGCAGGACGTCACGGTCATGCTGCTGCGGCAGCCGTCCGCCGCCGCGTTCGCCGCCGGCAAGCCGCTGATTTACCCGCCCGGCTCCCACTGGTATTACGCCAGCGGGACCAGCAACATCCTCAGCCGGCTGATCCGTTCGACGGTGGGCGATGACCGCTACCGGGACCTGC
>VEPB01000331.1 GCA_012026715.1 Methylococcaceae bacterium
CCGGTGGATGCGGGCGAGGCGCTGGTCCAGGATGGCCGGGTTCCAGGGCATGGCCAGGGTGATGAGGACGGTGGCCGCCTGCAGATTGAGACCGGTACCGCCGGCGTCGGTGGAAATGAACACCTGCACGGCATCGTCGTTCTGGAACTTCTCCATCAGCTCGCCGCGCTTGCTGCTGGGCACGCCGCCGTGGAGCCGCACGCAGCCCAGACCCAGGCCCCGCACCAACGTTTCCACCATCTCGGTCATCAGCGCCCACTGGGAGAACACCACCGCCTTGCGGTTGCTCTGCAGGCACAGTTCATCCAGCAACCGGGCCAGTTCCTCCAGCTTGGGCGAGCCCTCGGTCTCCTTGTCCACCAGCCCGGCGGCGTTGCAGGCCATGCGCGCCTGCTGCAGGGCGGCCATCAGCCGGTTCTGCTCGCCCGGAGTCAGCGGCCGGCGGCTGGCGATCTGGGCTAGCTGGCCGGCGCTCTGCATGGCGCTGTCGTGCAGTTCGATCTGCTTGGGAGAGAGGGGAATGTCCAGGGTCACCTCGGTGCGGTCCGGCAGCTGGTCGCTCACCAGGCTGCGGTCTCGCCGCAGCAGCACCGGGGCGATGCGCCGACGCAGCTCCGAGAGGTTACGGTAGCCGATCACCTTGCCGCGCTGGTCGGTGATGTGGAAATCCAGCAAACAGCGCCATAGCGGCCCCAGCACCCGGGCATCGACCATCTGCAGCAGGCTGTAGAGATCCTCCAGCCGGTTCTCCAAAGGCGTGCCGCTCAGCACGAATACGTAGCGGCTGGGGATCAGCTTTACGGTGGAAGCCAGCTTGGTGCGCCAGTTCTTGATGCGCTGGGCCTCGTCCAGGATCAGCAGGTCCGGCTTGAGGGTCTCGCTGATGACGGAGAGATCGCGCAGCACCAGCTCGTAGTTGGCGATGAAGAACAGGGCATCGGCCCGGTACTGCACGCCCCGCTCGGCGGCACCACCCTGGATGATTTGCACCGGCCGCCCGGTGAACTTGGCGATCTCCCTCGCCCACTGGTGCTTCAGCGAAGCCGGACAGACCACCAGAACGCGGCGGACCCCGGCGTTATCCGCCAGCCAGGTGGCGGCGGCGATGGCCTGGAGGGTCTTGCCCAGCCCCATGTCGTCGGCCAGCAGCGCCCGACCGCGGGAGGCCAGGAAGGCCACGCCCTCCACCTGGTAGGGAAACAGCCGGACCTTGACCCCCGGCAGGCTCCCGTGGCTTTGTTTGATGGCCTGCTCGATCTTCCGTCCCCGCAGGGTTCGGGCGGCGTCCTCGGCGCACTGTTGGGCATGGCGCGCCGCATCTTCCCCCAGCAGGAAATCATCGCGGCCATAGATCGCCTGGGCGAGGCGGAAAAAGTCTTCCGGCAGACGGCCCTTGAACACGCCGCCAGCGTCGAAGAAGTCATCCAGCAGCAGGGACAGATCGGGGGCCGCGTCGGCCCGCCGCTGCAGCCGGATCACGGGGCGGGTGGCCGATTCCCAGGCCAAGTGAACAAAAGAAACCGGGCAGCCCTGGTCCTTCAATTTCTGATAGTCCGGGCGGCTCCGGGCAAAATGCAACACCGCTTCGATGTGTTTGCAGGTGCCGAGGCGGTTGATGGCCAGGTCCGGGCAGCTGCAGTAGTTGACCCGTTGATCCAGTGAGCGGATCTGCACCTGGTAAGACTGTTGCCAATGGGTGGCCGAAACCAGGGACG
>VEPB01000092.1 GCA_012026715.1 Methylococcaceae bacterium
GCAGCGATTCGGGATGACGGTCGAGATAATCCATCAGCACCCGCAGCGACTGGGCGGCGCGGGTCACCTCGGCAAGGGCGTCGCGGGCGTCGTGCTGCAACGGCCCATCGGCGGCCATGGGCTTTTGCGCCTCGTCCAAGGGGCGCTTGACCTGAATCAGGGCGGCGCGGGCCTCGGGCATCACCTCCCGGTCCAGCCCGGTCACCAACCGGTCTGTGCTGCGCAAGGCCTGATCCAGCGAGCGGATGGCCTGGCGCACCTCCGCGGTGGTCTCGTCCAGGGGCAGCTTGTCGATCTTCTTGAACAGGTTGCTGACGTTCTCCGACAAGGACGCCAGCGCGCCGGGCATGGTGGGGAATTCCGGCGTCTCGCTGTTCCAATCGATGGCGGTCGGCTTGGCATCGGGGAAGAAATCCAGCGCCACGTAAAGCTGGCCGGCCAGCAAATTGCCCGACCGCAGCTGGGCCCGGAAGCCCTTGTCCACCATATGCTGGATCTGTTCCCGCAAAGGCTCGCCGCTCAGATGCATCTCCTCGCCGTGCTTCTTGCGCACCACGATGTCCCAGATCAGCGCGACGTCGACCACGGCCTTGAGGGTACGCCGCTCGGGATCGTATTCACCCCGGACGCCGCTCACCTCGCCCAACTGCAACCCGCGGAAGTCCACCGGAGCCCCCACCGTGAGCCCGCGCAGCGACTCGTTGAAATACAGGACGAAGCTGCGGCTCTCCACCTTGGGCGGGGCCAGCGCCTTGGCGCGTTTGTCGATCAGGGTGTAGACGCTGTCCGCCGGCGCCGGCTCGGTGTCGATGCTGCCGTAGCGGGGACCGAAGGCCAGCCCGCCGATCACCAGGGTCAGCAGCGATTCGCTATCCAGCTTGATGCCGTTGGCGTCGACCGACACATCCAAGCCGCTGGCCTGCCAGAACCGGCTGTCGCGGGTGACATAGCGATCGTAAGGCGCTTCGACGAAAGCCTGGAGGGTCACTCCGCTGCCATCGGCATCCATTTCGTAGGCGAGGATCTGGCCCACCTTGATGTGGCGAAAATAGATGGGCGCGCCCACGTCGAGCGACCCCAGTTCTTCGGATTTCAGCACGAAGCGTTTGCCGACCCGGTCGGAGGTCAACAGGGGCGCCACGTCGAGGCCGCGAAAATCGTGAATGTGGGCACCGGTCGAGCCCACGTCCATGCCGATGTAGACGCCGGACAGCAGGGTACTCAGACCCGAGATATTGCCCGCCACCACCCGCGGGCGCACCACCCAGAACCGGGTGTCCTCGAACAGCCAGCCGTCGGTGCCGCTGCGCAGCTCGGCGGTGGCGATCACGCTCTGCCGATCCTTGCTCAACTGCAGATCGACCAGTTTGCCCACCTCGACATCGCGGTACTTGATGGTGGTCTTGCCCGGTTCCAGGCCTTCGGCGTTCTTGAACACGATGGTGATGGTCGGCCCCCGTTCCGACACCGACTTCCACACCAGCCAGCCGCCGATCAGCGCGGCCACCAGGGGGATGATCCACACCACCGGCAAGGAGAACCGCCCGGCCGGGCGCACCGAGACCGGCGGCGGCAGTTGATCGTTGGAATTCATCGGCTCCATCGGATTGCGCTAACTCCGCACTCCATTCCCGGCTGGGGCTGGGGAAGCGTGAGGGAATTGAGCCGCCATGGCGGCGCGGCCACCTTCAGGCGACAGGGTCGCGTCAGAAGGCTGCAGCGCGTCCCAGATCAACCGCGGATCGAACGCCTCCGCGGCCAGCATGGTCAGCACCACCACGGCGCCGAAAGCCACCGCGCCGGGCCCGGCGTCAACCGATGCCAGGGGCCGCAATTGCACCAGGGCGACCAGCATGGTCACCACGAAGATATCCACCATGGACCAGCGCCCGACCAGTTCGGTGATGCGGTAAAGCCGGGTACGGTCAAGCGCCCGCCACTGCCAGCGCCGCTGCACGCTGATCAGGAGGAGAACCAGGGAAACCAGTTTCAGCATGGGCACCATGACACTGGCAAAAAACACCACCAGGGCCAGGGGCCAGGAGCCGGACACCCACAGATAGACCACCCCGCTGAGGATGGTGTCGGCCTGGGTGCCGCCGAGCGAGGTGGTCACCATCACCGGCAGCAGATTGGCGGGAATGTAGAGCAGCGCCGCGGCGATCAACAGTGCCCAACTGCGCGCGATGCTGTCGGGCTTGCGGCGATGCAGTTCGCTGCCGCAGCGGGGGCAAAGGCCCCGGTCGCCCTCGGGCGCCAGCCAGCCGCAATCATGGCAGCGGCACAGCGGGCCGCTGCCGGCATCGGCTTGAGGCCGATCGGCCAGCCGCGACCAGATCTCGTCCGGGTGCAGGGACGCGGAGGTGGCCGCCGACAGCACCACGAAAGCGCCCAGCAGCCACAGCGCCCAGCCTGGCGTGATCACCGCCATGTGGGCCAGCTTGACCAGCGCCACCATCACCCCCAGCAGGAACACCTCGATCATGCCCCAGGGCTCGAGCCGGTGGATGAGCTTGTAGACCGTCAACTGGCCGGGCAGGCGCACGCCCAGCTTCAACGGCGCCAGAACATACAAGACTCCGCTCAATTCCATGGCGGGGATCACCACGGTGGTAAACAGCACCAGGCCGGCGATCAGGCTCATCCCGGACGTGCGCAGTTGCAACGCCGCTTCCAGCAGGGCGGCTTCGGCATGACGGCCTTTGACGTCCAACCCGAGCACCGGAAAGCAGTTGGCCAGCACGAACAGGATCAGGGCGGCACTGGCCAGGGCCAAGGGCCGGTCGAGGTTGCCCGAAGGAACGCCATAGAGTTCGCCGCCGCAGCGGCCGCAATGGGCAACCTGACCTCGGCCCAGCGCGACCCGGCGCTGCAGCAGGCCACATTCGGGACAGCTCAGCAACTCGGACGAGGACAGTTGCTGGCGCTGGTTGGAAAGGCAATCGGCGGACATCATGCTGGGCCTGAGGCTAACGGATGGCGGCGGCCGGCGCAATGTCTCGACCCCGGCAACCCGCCGAATCGGTAAACTCTCCGGCGCCCGAGAGTGTAGTGCGGTGTGGGGCGCCAACGCCATTTCGGCGGCTATACCTGCGAGGGTGGCGGTTCCACCCGGGTGGCGAGACCCGATGGCGACTGGCTGCCGTTCAAGCCTGTCGCGGGAGATCCCTCGATCCGCGGCCTGGCGCTGCCGCTGCCGGGTCATGCCCGCAACCAAGCCCTGGCCAAGGAAGTGCGGGTGGAAGTGGTAAGCGGCGAGCCCGATGCCACCGGCTGGCGAATTGGCGCTTTCCTGCATACCGGCTACCATCCCATGCTCTGGCGGAATCGCAGTGGATGACCGCGGATTTCGCGATCAACGACGACGGCCGGACACCACACCGGGGAGGACTGACATGCTGACGCGCTGGGTCAATATTTCCGACGGGCACCAGAGGGTTCGCTTCAAGTACATGAAGCAGAAGGATCTGAAGCGGTTTCTCCAGCCGCTGGAACCACGCAGGGACGAGTTGAGGGAGATGGATTCCAGCGATATGACCGAACCGGAGAAATACGAGCGCTACAAGCTCAACAAGCAGTTTGGCCTGAAGGAAGAGAATCTCACCAACCTGATCGCCAACAAGGCCATCATGGTGGGACTGTACGCAGCTTTCAAGCGTGCCCGGCTGGCAGCCGACCGGGCGGTCGGGGCCTTCGAGCACGCCAACTTTTCCGGGGTGTTTTCCAAGACCGCCAGCGACCCCCTGGTGAAATCGGTCATGAAGACCTATTTCCGCACCACCTCCCAGGAGCATGTGACGGCGATACTGGCGATATTGAAAAAGACCAGGACGGGGCTGCACGGCGACATCGTCATCGCCGATTGCGCAGGCCGCGAAATGGGGCCTTACGGCGGTCTCGCCGAGGGTATCGTGCCGTTGAAGGGCCAAGCCATGGTCGCCATGAACGCCGATCTGAAGAAACTGGACCAGGCCTTCGACAATCGCGTCGCCGCGCTGTCTTCCAAGTATTCGGGCAAGAAGTACCAAGAGAAGGTGCAGGAACTGCGCTATGGCGAAAAGCCCGTCGCCGAAGCCATGCTGATGCACGAATACCTGGAGCAGGGCGAGACCGGCAGCATCCACGTGGAGTTTTCCTATTGCACGTCCAAGTCGGTGGATGCCATCGCGCGCATCATCTTCCACGAGGCGACCCACAAGTTCGGCGCCACGGCGGATTTCGGCTACGCGTCGTCCGACACGATCAGCAAGCTGAAGGTCGAACTGGCGCTGCTGAACGCCGACAGCTATGCCTTTGCCGCCCTGTCCTTGCTTCGCGGGGGACTGACGACACCCCAAATGCTCGATTCCGAGCCACCGGCGATCGGGGCCAAGGAGAACGAGCTATCGGGGCTGGAGATAGCCTGGCGCAAGAAGCGGGGCTATTGATCGGCCGAGTTCCGCGGGGGAAAGCACCGTTGGATGGCCGCGGCTGGCGCAAGCTTCTGCCGCTGCGCCCGCCAACGGTTCGGAGCAGCGGCGAGCTCAACGGCAAAACGGCTTCCGCAGTCGCCGCGTTGTGCCGCGACTCCGCGGCAACCATTATTTGGCTGTCGGAACGCTCCGATCTGCCTCCTTCACGCAATGAATCAGGCGGTCCCCTTCAATTCCTTCAACCTGAGGCTGATCGCCGCCTGCTGAAACGAAAGGCTCTTGCCGATGAGCCTGAATACGCCGCGGTGCCA
>VEPB01000146.1 GCA_012026715.1 Methylococcaceae bacterium
CCGTAAGAGGTTTTTCCCGACGTCTTCTTCGTCAGCGGCGCCATGCACACCGAACTGATGGGCTCCCACTGGGAGTTCAGCCGCAACATGACGGTGGTGCGCGACGGCGCCGAGCTGACCCTGATCAATTCGGTGCGGCTGGATGACGGCGGCCTGCAAAAACTGGAGAGCCTCGGCCGGATCGCCCATGTGGTGCGGCTAGGCGCCCTCCATGGCCGCGACGACGGATTTTACCGAGCCCGTTACGGGGCGGCGCTGTGGGCCCTGCCCGGCCATACGCAGAGCGATGGAAGCGGTGCCGACCACGCGATCACCGAAGCAGGCCCGCTGCCGTTCGGCTCCGCCCGGGCCTTCGTGTTCCGCACCACCCAGCTGCCGGAAGCCATCCTCCACCTGGACCGCGCCGGCGGCATCCTGATCGCCTGCGATGCCCTGCAGAACTGGGAGTCGCCCGATGAACACTTCTCCGACCAATCACGGGCCACGATGACGGAGATGGGGTTTTTCCAGCCGGCCAACTTCGGGCCGCTGTGGATGCAGCTCAACCAACCCAAGGCGGAGGATTTCCAGAGGCTGTTGCAACTGCCCTTCCGCCATGCCCTGTGCGGCCACGGCACGCCGCTGCGCGAGCGCGCCAAAGCAGCCTACGGCGAGCGCTGCCGGCAGGTATTCGGTGACTGAAGCGAACCTCCACCGCTAGCCATGCTCGCCATTGCCGGTTATCGCATCGGCCCCCGCATCCACCAGTCGCGCACCCGCGCGATCCACCAGGCGGTACGGCTGACCGACGGCCGGCCGGTGGTCATCAAGACCCTGGAGGCGGAGTTCCCCAGCCGCCAATCGGTGGCGGAACTGCGCCGCGAGGCCCATATCACCCAGCGGCTGCAGCCGGTGGAGCGGGTGATCCGCCTGCTGGGCTGCGAAAACTGGGGCAACGGCAATCTGGCGCTGGTCCTGGAGCCCTTCGGCCGATCCCTGGCCGACGAACTGGCGGCGCTGCCCGGCCACAGGCTGCCGCCGGCCCGTTTCCTGGCGGTGGCGATCCAGCTGGCGGAAACCCTGGGCCGGGTGCATGAGCTAGACGTGGTGCACAAGAACATCGAGCCCCACAGCATCCTCATCGATCCGATCAGCGGTGTGCGCCTCACCGACTTCCGCATCTCCTCGGAACTGTCGCGGGAACGGCCCGACTACGCCGCCAGCCGCCGCCTGGAAGGCGCCTTGCCTTACATCTCGCCGGAACAGACCGGGCGCATGAATCGCGACCTGGACTACCGCTCGGACTTCTATTCGCTCGGAGTCACCTTCTTCGAACTGCTCACCGGCCGGCTGCCGTTCAGCGCCGACAGCATCCTGGAGTGGGTCCACAGCCACATCAGCCGCCAGCCGCCAGCCCCCGGCGACATCGACCCCGCGATTCCCGAGGCCCTGTCTGCCATCGTCCTCAAGCTGATGGCGAAAAACGCCGACGACCGCTACCAGAGCTGCTTCGGGCTGGTGGCCGATCTGCGCCGCTGCGAACGGGAGCTGGCCGAGGGGGGCGAAACCGTCCCCTTTGCGCTGGGCAGCCGGGATGTGTCCCGGTGTTTCCAGATACCGCAAAAGCTCTACGGCCGCGAACAGGAGTTGGCCGCCCTGATGGAGCTGTTCGAGCAGACTGCCGCCGGCAGTACCGAGATCTGCATGGTGGCGGGCTATTCCGGGGTCGGCAAGTCGGCCCTGGTGAACGAATTGAACCGCCCGCTGGTGCGTGAGCGGGGTTATCTGATCCAGGGCAAGTTCGACCAGTTCCGCCGCAGCACCCCCTATTCGGCGGTGGCCGTGGCCTTCCGCAGCCTGGTGCAGCAGCTGCTGGCGGAAACCGCCGAACGGCCGCAAGCCTGGGGCGAGCGTCTGGTGGCCGCGGTAGCGCCCAATGCTCGTTTGCTGATCGCCCTGGTGCCGGAACTGGAACAATTGACGGGACCGCAGCCACCGGTGCCGGAGCTGCCCGCCACGGAAGCCCAGAACCGCTTTCAGATCACGCTGCTGAACTTCGTCCGCGCCGTCACGGCGGAACGGCCGCTGGTAATGTTTCTGGACGACCTGCAGTTCGGCGACGCCGCCACCCTCAACCTGATCCGCTGGCTGGCGGAGGCCCGCGACCTGCCCCGGCTGCTGCTGATCGGCGCCTACCGCAGCAACGAGGTGGACGTGGGCCATCCGCTCCGGCTGGCGCTCGACGCAATCGGCCAGGTCCGGCCGCTCCGCCAGGTCCGGCTGGATCCTCTCGGGCCGGAGCCGGTGCAGCAACTGGTGGCCGAGTCCCTGCACGTGGAGCCGGAGGCGTCCCGCCAGCTGGCTTCCTTTCTCTTCGGCAAGTCGGGCGGCAATCCGTTCTTTCTGACCGAACTGCTGCGCAGCCTGGCGCAGGACCGGGCCCTCCGCTTCGGACCGGACCGCGGCCACTGGCAGTGGGACATGGCCGCGGTGGAGCGCAGCGGGCTCACCGGCAATGTGGTGGAATTCCTGGTGGGGCATTTGCGGAGGCTGCCCCGGGAAACCCAACGGGTGTTGCAATTGGCGGCCTGCATCGGCGCCGGTTTCGATCTGCTGACCCTGTCCATCATCCACGAAGCCTCCATGGACGACACCGGCGAGGCCTTGCTGCCGGCGCTGCGCAACCATCTGGTGATTCCGCTGCAGCCCGACTACGCCCTGGTCGGCACTGCGGCGGGTGGCGGCGGC
>VEPB01000451.1 GCA_012026715.1 Methylococcaceae bacterium
AAATCCTTGTTTGCCGAGCGTCTTCACGCCGGTCAGTTGGGATCCTACCGTCGGCCACGTCAGTGAACCCGGAATGCCGCTGGGTATCCCGCTGGGTTATAGTGCCCAACTTAGCGATGAATGCATTCAATTTATCCGGACCAAAGCTAGCGGTGGAACTACGGCCGAGGTAGCCATATCCCTCAAAGGAGACGGAACCGATCCCACCAGAATGGTGATCCGCGATGGCGCGCCTGCTGGTACCACGTTCATTCGATTTGCGAATACCTCGACCGGCGAGACCGTTGGATTTGGCGCCTGGGACCTGGGCAGTCAAATCTGGCACGTTACGGTGGGCCCGAACACACCGAATTTTTTTAATGGAATACTCCTTCGCCATCGAGATGCTCCAGTCGACCCGAACGTACCGGCTTCGGCACCGACTGCCGACACCGTGTTTTTCGATCGCCCGGTATTATGGTGGTTCGATACCGAAGCCTATTGGTCACCAGAAACCTTTTGGAAACTCTTCGAGGGCAAGCAAGTGGATTTCGTGTACCTAGGGAATCGCTGAATCAATCCGCCCTGGATTTATCAGTGGCCGTGACCGGAATACGCGGTTTCCCCATCACTCACAAAATCGGCGGCAGACAGCCGCCGATTTTGAAGGTGCATCCCTGCAACGCGGGATTCGCTGAATAGATCAGCGGTTTCCTAGAAAACCAGCAACCCGCCTAGCGCCTATTGGCGGAATCGGCGGAACTGAAGTCGGATCTACATCCTATCCAATATGTCGATGTGTCTCATGGATTATTGATCGAGAAGTGCGGGCCAGCCGGCCAGTTCCCATTTGGGCACACCGACGACGCGGTGCCAATGCTCCGCGATTTCCCTCCTCCGGCACACCCAAACCCCATCATGCTTCGCCACGCGATCGAGAAAGCGCGCGATGGCCACAGCGCGGGCCGGATTGGCGCTGAAGCGGGCGTGCAGGCCAACGCTCATCATGCGCGGGGTGTCCTGGCCTTCGGTCCACAGCAGGTCGAAGGCATCGCGCAGGAGGGTGTAGAAGTCGTCTGCCGTGGCGCAGCCCGGCGCGGTGACGTAGCGTATGTCGTTGGTGACCAGGGTATAGGGAATCACCAGATGGGTTAGTCCGGCATCGCTGAGCCAGTAAGGCAGTTCGTCGTCGTAGGCGTCGGAGTCGTAGAGGAAGCCGCCGGTCTCCACCAGCAGTTTGCGCGTATTGGGACTGACCCGGCCGGTATACCAACCCACCGGCGCGGTGCCGGTGGTTTCCTCGATGATGCGGCAGGTGCGCCGGATGTGGTCGCGCTCCGTCGCCCCGTCCACCGGGCGGTAGTCGATCCAGCGGTAGCCATAACCGGCCACCTCGTGGCCCAATTCGGCCAGGGCCGCGCCCGCTTCCAGGTCGAGTTCCAGGGCGCGACCGCAGGCGAAGGCAGCGAGCGACAGGCGGCGCCGTTCGAACAGGCGCGGGATGCGCCAAAAACCCACCCGCGCGCCGTAGTCAGAGACTTTCAGCGCTGTAGTTGCGCTGCCCCTCGTATTGCCCGGCGCCGGGCCGTTGGGGCAGATAGTTTTCCGAACCGTAATCGCCGTTGAGAAGAGTCCGTTCGGCGCCCTCCTCCACGTTGAGGACGAACGGCAGGGCCACCCGCGCCTTGCCAGGCCATTGGGGTTAGGGCGGGTGGCGGCCGCAGCCGGCCGAGTTGCGGCGGTGCCAGCGTTCTACCTTTAGCCCAGTTCCAAGGTGGTGGCCCCGTAGATTTCGCCGCTCGGCAAAACCGGGGGCGGGCCGTAGTACATGCGGGCACAGCCGAAGACCTCGTTCATGCTGTGGCGCTGTGCCAGGGCTATGCCCTCAGGGTTGTCTTCCGGCACATCGAGAAAGATGGATTCGCCCACCGCGAAATCAGAGAGCCCTCGGAACAGGGCTTCGGCGATCCCTTCATTGGTCGCGAACAGCGGGCCGATCTTGTAGCCCCGCCGGCAGGGGCGAATCACCCCATAGCCGCACAGGGCCTCTTCCCGCAATACACCCAAGGCGCAACTGCCGGGCTGGGTAATCCACGCCCGCAAAAACGTCTCGCGGGGCGCGGGAAAATGCGAGGTATCGAAGCGGAGCAGTTCCGCGAACGGAACTTCGCTCAAGTCCACCAGAGCGGCGGCGGTTTCGCTCGCCGCGCCGATGCCCTCGAAGCGCCGGTCGCGGTGACTGAAGACGAAGCCGCCCCGCCCGTAGAAATCCTGCATGTTGAACACCCCGTCCATGCCGATGACCGCCGGGGACCGCAGCCGGGTAATCAACAAGTCGCGGCGGTGGAACCAGAGGCGCTTGCCCAAGCCCCGCCCCCGCTGGTCGGGCCGCACGATGAAGAACCCCATGAAGCCGCAGCGGCCGCCGTAGGACACGATGGACCCGCCGGCGACGAGTTCGCCCCCCAGTTCGGCGGCGATGAAGCCCTTAGGATCGGAATCCCAGAAGATCTGGGCATCGTTGCGCCCCGGATTCCAGCCTTCCGCGGCCGCCCACTCCACCAGAACATCCAGTTCAGTACGACTCATCGGGCGAAGGATCAGCTCGGGCTGCATATCGTCGCTCTCTGTTTCGGTGATGGATCCAGTCTCGTACCGAAGAAACCCGGACACAAGGGCCGATGGATTCCCACCACCGTCCGGTCGCAATCCCACCGCAGGATTCCCCGATTCCGGCGCGAATGCGGGACCGTTGCCGCGATGCGACCCCGTGGGTAT
>VEPB01000275.1 GCA_012026715.1 Methylococcaceae bacterium
CATCGCCGCAGTCAACGTCGTCTTGCCATGGTCTACGTGACCAATCGTCCCCACGTTTACGTGCGGCTTCGTCCGCTCAAATTTCGCTTTCGCCATGTCAATTACCCCAACAAAAATGCACTAAAGAATGGTGCCCTTGGCGTGGATCGAACACGCGACCTCTCCCTTACCAAGGGAGTGCTCTACCTCTGAGCTACAAGGGCTGAAACCCTGCCGAAAAACCACCTGGAGCGGCGAGCGGGAATCGAACCCGCGTAATCAGCTTGGAAGGCTGATGTTCTACCATTGAACTACCGCCGCCCGCCCTACCTGTCCGCTTACTTGCTCGCTTGCCGCTTCATAACTATCTGTTTCTACTGCCTGCTGGTGGAGGGGGAAGGATTCGAACCTTCGAAGGCAGAGCCGTCAGATTTACAGTCTGATCCCTTTGACCGCTCGGGAACCCCTCCAGCTGAACCAATGATTATCTCCAAATTCGGCGATACCGTCAACGAATACGTCAAATACGTCAAACCCCGATATTCGGCCTGTCCCCCGGTTGTACCCCTGGTGCTGCAGCGCGGCAGACGCCTTGATCGCGGCCGTACTGACGGTCCTCAAATCAACGGGGTGCGGCGTAGAATCCGCCGACCACCCCCTACGCCGGAGATCGCCATGGATGCCCCCGCCGCAATCAATCATGCGATGGATCCATGCAACATCATGAATCCAGGCAAGATCCTGCTGATGCCATGAATGTGCCGTTGCGCGGTATCACCCTGGAGGACAAATACACCCTCGGCCAGGGCCGGGTGTTTCTCACCGGCACCCAGGCCCTGGTTCGCCTGCTGCTGCTGCAGCGCCAACGCGATGCCATGGCGGGACTGAATACGGCCGGCTACGTTTCCGGCTATCGCGGCTCGCCCCTGGGTGGACTGGACCAGTCACTTTGGAAGGCCAAGGAGCATCTCGGCCAGAATCAGATCGTGTTCCAGCCGGGCGTCAATGAAGATCTGGCCGCCACGGCGCTGTGGGGTACGCAGCAAGTCAATCTTACGCCCGGATCCAGGCATGACGGCGTATTTGGCTTGTGGTACGGCAAGGGGCCCGGGGTGGATCGCTGCGGCGACGTATTCAAGCACGCCAATTCGGCCGGCACCTGGAAATACGGCGGGGTACTGGCCGTTGCCGGCGACGACCATGCCGCGCGCTCATCCACCGTGGCGCACCAGTCGGAACACGCATTCAAGGCGGCGATGATGCCGGTACTGGTGCCGGCAGGCGTTCAGGACTATCTCGACCTCGGCCTGCACGGCTGGGCAATGAGCCGCTATTCGGGCTGCTGGGTGGGCTTCAAGGCGGTGGCCGACACCGTCGAATCCTCCGCTTCCGTGGATATTTCGCCCGAACGGGTGCGGATTGTGCTGCCCACCGATTACGCCGTGCCGACGGACGGCCTCAACATCCGCTGGCCCGATGACCGCCTGATGCAGGAGGCGCGCCTGCTCAATCACAAGCTGTATGCTGCGCTGGCCTATTGCCGCGCCAACCGGCTGAATCAGGTCGTGATCGATGCACCGAATCCGAGGCTCGGCATCATCACCACCGGCAAGTCCTATCTGGATGTGCGCCAGGCCTTCGACGATCTCGGCATCGACGACCAGCTTGCCGCCGAGATCGGCATTCGCCTCTACAAGGTCGGCATGGTCTGGCCTCTGGAATCGGACGGCGTGCGCCATTTTGCCGAGGGCCTGGAAGAAATCCTCGTGGTCGAGGAAAAACGCCAGTTGATCGAGTACCAGTTGAAGGAGGAACTCTACAACTGGCGTGAGGACGTGCGCCCGCGCGTGAGCGGCAAGTTCGACGAGCAGGGCGAATGGGCGCTGCCGAACGGTCGCTGGCTGCTGCCTGCCTCTGGGGAACTGTCGCCGGCCCAGATCGCCCGCGTCATCGCAGACCGAATTGGCCGCCATTTCACCTCGCCGCGCATCCGCGACCGGCTGGCGATCATCGAGGCCAAGGAGCGGGCCGCCTCACCGGCGATTCCGATTGCGCGCACGCCCTACTTCTGCCCGGGCTGCCCGCACAACACCTCGACCTGCGTTCCCGACGGCTCGCGCGCCCAGGCCGGCATCGGCTGCCATTTCATGGTGC
>VEPB01000529.1 GCA_012026715.1 Methylococcaceae bacterium
AACGCGGCGACGACCCAGAAGCCGCAAGCGGTGATCGACCGGCTGGCGTACTTCTACAGCCACGAGAACTCCAACATCCACCGGGCCGCCCACGAACTGGCGGCGCGGGCGACGGATGCCTACGAGGCGGCCAGGAACAAGGTGGCGCGCTTCCTCAAGGCCTCATCCAGCGACGAGATCGTGTTCGCCCGCGGCACCACCGAGCTCATCAATCTGGTGGCGCAATCCTGGGGGCGGCGCTACATCGAGCCGGGCGATGAGATCGTCATCACCTGGCTGGAGCACCACGCCAACATCGTGCCCTGGCAGCAGCTGTGCGCCGAGAAGGGCGCCCGGCTCAAGGTCGCGCCGGTGGACGACAGCGGTCAGGTGCTGCTGGACGAATACGAAAAGCTGTTTACCGCCCGCACCAGGCTGGCTTCCTTCACCCAGGTTTCCAACGCCTTGGGGACCGTGACACCGGTGGCCGCGATGACCGAGATCGCCCATCGTCACGGCGCCAAGGTGCTGGTGGACGGGGCCCAGGCCGTGTCCCACATGGCGGTGGACGTGCAGCGCATCGGCTGTGACTGGTATGTGTTCTCCGGCCACAAGGTGTTCGGACCCACCGGCATCGGCGCCCTGTGGGGGAAACTGGACCTGCTCAACACCACCCCGCCGTGGCAAGGCGGCGGGAACATGATCCAGGACGTGACCTTCGAGAAGACGATCTACCAGCCGGCTCCCAACCGCTTCGAGGCGGGCACCGGCAACATCGCCGATGCGGTGGGACTGGGAGCGGCGCTGGATTATGTGGAGCGCATCGGCATGGAGAACATCGCCCGCTACGAGCACGCCCTGTTGGTCTACGCCACGGAGCGGATGCGGGCCATCCCCGGCCTGAAGCTGATCGGCACGGCGGCGGAGAAGGCCAGCGTGCTGTCTTTCGTGTTGGATGGATTCGGCGCGGTGGAAGTGGGGGAGGCGTTGAACCGGGAAGGCATTGCGGTGCGGGCCGGCCACCACTGCGCCCAGCCGATTCTGCGCCGGTTCGGCCTGGAGGCCACGGTGCGACCATCGCTGGCGTTCTACAACACCTGTGCCGAGGTCGATGCCTTGATCGACGCCATCCGGCGAATTCAGGCGGGATCGTTGAGCTTATCCCGTTGAACCGCAAATCCTGCTGAAGTCTTTCCAAAACCGGCGCCGTGGGCAGGGTGCCGGTTTTTTTTGTCCGGCGTCATTTCACCCGCAGGCTCCCAGCCAGCCGCAGGCGGTGCAGAAGTCGCAGCCATCCTTGCGGATCACCGCGCTGCAGCCGCATTCCGGGCAGCGTCCGCCGGCATTGAAGCGTTGGGCGATCAGCGCCCTGACTTCGCCCTTGTCCGCCGCCAGGCCGTAATCCATCAATCCCATCTCGTCCACCGGGAAGCCCTGGTCGTCGAGGATGCCCAGCATGGCGTAGCGGTGCAGCATGAGCCGGCACAGATAGGCGATGGTGGAGGGATAGGACGTCTTGCGTTTCTCCCTGGGCACCCAGGCCAGGAAGTCGCCGCGGGGCTCGGGGAAGTCCAGCAATTGGCGCAGCTTGGCGCCGATCCAGGCCGGGTCGAGCACCCGCATGTCGAAGGACAGGCTCTTGCACAGGCCATCCAGCACCCGCGGGTATTCGCCGGAGAGCCAGACCGAGTAGGGCCGGCGTTGGCCGTTGGGCAGTACCAGTTCCTTGAGACCCATCACGAAGTCGTCGCCCGTGGCGGGGTTGAGGATGTCCACGGTCCAGGACAGGGTGCCGTCGGTGCCGGTCTTGGGTTCCTTGGGCGACATCAGGGCATTGAGCACCGGCGTCTCCTTCACCGCGGCGAAGGCTCCCAGCTCGTCGCAGCGATAGTGCAGCAAGCGGGCGAAGCCGGCCACCAGGCTGGGCACTCGCACCGGCGTGCCGGCCGGCGGCATGGCCAGGGTGAAGCCGTCGTCGCCATGGGCCTTCATCAGGCTCAGCAGTTTTTTCTGCAGCCAGCCATGGTCGTTGGAGCGCATGTCCATGGACAGGCGCTTGGCCAGCGCGCCCAGGCCGCGGGGCTGTTCGGCGCCGTTGATCCACACTTCGAAGGGATAGCTGCCGGCGTTTTCGATATGGCCCACGAACACCGCAAAGCTCCCCAGGGGGTGCTCGACGAAATAGGTCCAGGCCGGATTGCCCCCCGCCGGCCGCGGCCGGCGCCGCCAGCGCAGGGAGGACAGGGCCGGTTCCGGCAGGGTCTCCAGACGCAGCCGGCGGTTGGGGTCGGAATCGTCGAAGTCGGGCCGGGTGGCCGCGGCCGCCGGCTGCACCGGCTCCGCCAGCAGCACCTGGCCCACCACGGCGTTGGGCCGGTAAGTGGCCAGGCCCTTCAGACGGGCCCGCCAGGCCTGCAGGTAGAGATCCTGGAAGTCCTCGAAAGGATAGTTCTCGGCCACGTTGACGGTCTTGGAAATGGCGGAATCCACGAAGGGCTGCACCGCTTCCAGCATGCGGACATGGTCAGCGGCGCTGATGTCGTGGGCAGATCGGAAGGCGGGCGGTAAGCGCTCGGTGTCGCCGCCCCCTTCCCGGTAAAGACGCCAGGCGTGGTCCTCCACCTGAAACTCCTTGGCCGTGCCGTCCGGCTGGCGCTTGCGCCGGGTGTAGCTCCAGGCGTAGGGCGGCTCGATGCCGTTGCTGGCGTTGTCGGCGAAGGCCAGCGAGATGGTGCCGGTGGGGGCGATGGCCAGCAGATGGCTGTTGCGGATGCCGTAGACGCGGATGGCTGCCCTGATGTCTTCAGGCAGCCGGCCGGCGAAGCCCGCCGCGAGGTAACGCTCGGCATCGAACAGCGGGAAGGAGCCTTTGTCCCGCGCCAGTTCCACCGAAGCCCGATAAGCCTGATCGCGCATCAGCGCAGCGATGCCGGCGGAGCAAGTCCGGCCAGCGTCGCTGTCGTAAGCCAGCCCCAACATGATCAATGCATCCCCCAGTCCGGTGAAGCCCAGCCCCACCCGCCGCTTGGCGGCGGCTTCCTCCCGTTGGCGCGGCAGCGGCCAGTAGGTCAGGTCCAGCACATCGTCGAGCATTCGTACCGCGGTTGGAACCAGTTCGGCAAAAGCTTCAAAGTCGAAGGACGCCCCGTCCTGGAAGGGGTCGCGCACGAAGCGGGTCAGGTCGATGCTGCCGAGACAGCAGCAGCCGTACGGCGGCAGCCATTCCTCGGCGCAGGGATTGGTCGCCTCGAAGGTCTCGCAGTAGTTCAGGTTGTTGTCGCCGTTGGCGCGGTCCAGGAACAGAATTCCGGGCTCGGCGTGGTCGTAGGTGGAGTGCATGATCTGCCGCCACAGCTCGGCGGCAGGTAGCGTGCGGTAGACCCACAGGCCGTCGTCGCGGCGATGGGCGCCCCGGGCTTTCTGTTCCTCGCCGGGCTCGGCGGCATGCGCCAGTTCCCAGTCGCCCTGGCTTTCCAGGGTGTGCATGAAGGCGTCGGTGACCGTGACCGAGATGTTGAAATTCTTCAGGTCGCCATGGTCCTTGGCATGGATGAAGTCCTCAACATCGGGATGGTCGATGCGCAAGCACCCCATCTGCGCGCCGCGGCGGGCGCCGGCCGATTCCACGGTCTCGCAGGAGCGGTCGAATACCCGCATGTAGGACACCGGCCCCGAGGCATTGGAGCCGGTCCCCTTCACCTTCGCCCCCTTGGGACGGATGGCGCTGAAGTCAAAGCCGGTGCCGCCGCCTCGTCGCAGAGTCTCGGCGGCTTCAGCCAGGGCCTGATAGATGCTGGGCCGGCCGTCCAGGGTCTCGGACACGCTGTCCCCCACCGGCTGCACGAAGCAGTTGATCAGGGTCGCCTCGATGCCCGCGCCGGCGGAGGACATGATGCGACCGGCGGGGATGAATCCTTGTTGCAGCGCATCCAGGAACGCCGCTTCCCAGCGCTGCGGATCCGCTTCAACGGAAGCGAGCGCCTGCGCTACCCGGCGCTGGACGTCGTCGATGGAACGCTCGCCGCGCTTGGCGTACTTTTCAAGAAGTACTTCGAGGGAGATGGGCTGGGGGTGGCAGGGCGACACGGGATGGCTGGATGGATGAGGTCATGCAGAGGGCTGAGCCGAGGGGGACGCCAGTCGGCAGAGTTTGCGCTTTCGGAGCACGGTTCTTTGAAGACTACAGGAGTCGTCGGAACCGGTACACCCGGAGCATTGATGCAGCGCAATCAAGTTCGGGATGTGCGGCGGAATTCGGCATGCAGCGGCCCGGGCTGCAAGCCATTTAATGGATCGTCAATGTTCCTGTGCGGGATCTGCGGTCACACCCAGGAACTATCGTCCCCGCCACCCTGGTCGTCCGAGTCGTCGTAGCTGGCCAGCATGCCGTCGTCTCCGTTGTCGCCGCTGTCGTTCCAAGAGTCCGGCCGGGCGGAGTCGTAATAGTTGTTGACGATGGTCTGCTCGGTGAACGGTTCCGGAGTGTTGGAAGCAAACGGCGAGTTCCAGCCGGAATTGCTGTGGTGCCCCATCAGGCTTTCGATTCCCTGGAACAGAAACGAGCCGGCCACGACGCCGGCGGCGGTGGTGGCGATGTTGCCCAGGAAGCTGGCCCCCGCATTCGGGACCGGAGCCGGCGGTTGCTGGGCGTAGGCGGGCGCGGCTGCCGGCACCGACGGGCTCGCCCACGGGTTGTTGCCCAGAAAGCTGCCCTGGTTCGATGTGGGACGCGCAACCTGGTTCTGCAGCTGGGTGATCTGGGCCTTGGCGGCGTTGAGCGCCTGCTCCAGCAGCATGGCCCGCTGCACCAGCAGATAGGTTGCATCGGGCTGTTTGGCCAGGGCGTCGCGGATCAGGCTGTCAGCCTCGGGAAGCTTGGTCGGGGCGGGAGCGCTGGCGAGCTGCTGCAGAAACTGGGTCAGGGCTTGGCGTTCTTCGGGATTCATGCTCATGGCATCTGTCTCCGGGTGTTTTTGATGTTCCGGTTTGACCGGGCGGGCGGCGGGTGGTTCGCGCCCCTTGGGACTGCGATTTCACAGGTTCCAGGTTAAGCGGAAATGAAATGCGGCAATCCGGGGCGCGAGCCTTGGAACGCCAGTTCCCTTTCTCTGGACGCTTTGGCGGCTGCCGGGGCACGGCCCGCTTCGTCAGGCGGTGCCGGTTGAGCGGGTCAGGGCGTACTCCATGCTGTCGGAAATCGCCTGCCAGCTGGCATCGATGATGTTGGGGCTGGCTCCCACCGTGGTCCAGCAGGATTCGCCGTCGTGAAAGTCGGTCAGGACCCGGGTGACGGCGGCGGTACCCTTGCCGGTGTTGAGGATGCGCACCTTGTAGTCGGTCAGTTGCACCTTCTGCAACTGCGGATAGTGCTGGCTGAGGCCCTGGATCAAGGCTTGGGCCAGGGCGTTGACGGGGCCGTTGCCCTCCGCCGCGGTGAAGCGGACCTCATCGCCCACCCGCACCTTGACGGTGGCTTCCGACAGTAGGCCGCGCACCCGTCGGTGTTCCGCCAAGACCATGAAGTCGATCAGTTCGAAGGGGGGCCGGTAGCCGGTGCGGGCGCGGCGGAACAACAGCTCCACCGAGGCTTCGGCGGCTTCGAAGGCGAATCCCCGGTGCTCCAGTTTCTTCAGTTGCTGAAGCACCCGCTGGGCTTCCTCGTCGGTGATCTCCAGCCCCTTGTCCCGCGCTTGGGACAGCAGATTGCCGCGGCCTGACAGTTCCGAAACGATGGTCTTGCTGACGTTGCCGACCGCTTGCGGGGCGGTATGCTGGTAACTTTCGGCGACCTTGAGCATGGCCGATGCGTGGTAGCCGCCCTTGTGGGCAAATGCGCTTTCGCCCACGTAGGGCTGGTGGCGGTCGTGGCTGAAGTTGGCGACTTCGGCCACGTAGCGGGACAGTCCCGTCAATTCCTGGAGTTGGCTGGGGCTGACCACGGCGAGCCCCATCTTCAGCTGCAAGTCGGCGATGACCGTGGTGAGGTCGGCATTGCCGACCCGTTCGCCGTAACCGTTGATGGTGCCCTGCACATGGGTGCAGCCTTCCCGGATGGCCGACAGGGTGTTGGCGACGGCGCAGCCGGTGTCGTTGTGGACGTGAATGCCAAGCCGGCAGGATACCCGTTCCCGAATGGCCCGGACGATCTCGGCAATCTCCCAGGGCAGGCAGCCACCGTTGGTGTCGCACAGGACCACGCAGTCGGCGCCGCCGTCCGCGGCCGCCTTCAGGACGGCAGTTGCGTAGTCCGGATTGGCCTTGAAGCCGTCGAAGAAGTGCTCGGCGTCAAAGATCACCTCGTTCAGTTTGGACTTGGTGAAAGCCATGCTCTCGCCGACCATGGCCAGATTCTCCTCGAAGGTGGTGTCGAGGATTTTAGTGACGTGAAGATCCCAGGCCTTGCCCACCAAGGTCACGGTTTGGGTGCCGGCGGCGATCAGGGTTTTCAGGTGGTCGTCGGTTTCGCAGCGTCCATTCTTGCGGCGGGTGCTGCCGAAGGCCACGATCTGGGCATTCTTGAAAGGTTGCGTCCTGGCACGCTGGAAGAATTCGGCGTCTTTGGGATTGGAGCCGGGCCATCCCGCCTCGATGTAGTGAATCCCCATGTGGTCCAGGCGGTGCGCGATGGCCAGCTTGTCGTCGCATGACAAGGAAATATCGGCTCGCTGACATCCATCCCTGAGCGTCGTGTCGTAGATAACTATCTGATTCATGGTGGTCTGAGCTGAGCCAGTTTCTTTGGCGAAAAATTAAAGCTACTAAGAGGCCGCGCTGGAGCCGGGGGAGGGTGAACGACATCAGGACGGGGAGGCGACTCCCCATGCATTGGGCAAACTCGCCGCCAGGCTCATTCCCCGCCTAACGGCTTGGTGACCCCGTTTCTAGCATATTGACGCGCTTTCCAGCAAGCGGAAGCCTAGATTTTCTGAGGAGCAGTCCGTTCGTCCACGGCCGTTGTTGGCGGCGATTACAAAAAAGCCCGAAACCGCCTAAACTTGCGGTTCCCGCCGGAAGTGCGGCTTCCGGACGTCTAACGCTCCATCACGTCGAAACAAGGAGACACTCATGATGCACCAACGTAAAACCATTGCGGTGGCAGCTCTGGCGCTGGCTTTGTCTGGCTCGTCTGCGGCCTGGGCTGCCGAAAGTCAGAGTTACGGCGCCCGGCTGGTCACCAAGGCATCACACGGGTTTGCCAACATGACCGGCGGCTTCGTGGAAATTCCAAAAAACGTCACCAATCTGTCGCAGGAACACAATATTTTCGTCGGCATGACCTGGGGTTTGCTGCGCGGTGTGGGCCATACCGTTGGCCGCACGGTGCTGGGAGTCGGAGAGTTTCTGACCGCTCCTATCCCGACCGATGATTTCGTGACACCGGGTTATATCTGGGAGCGCTTCAGCGAAGATACCCGCTATTTCGGCCGCCACTTTCCGGGCTATTGGAAACATTACGGACCGCTGGATGACGGCGAGAGCCTGCGTACCGAATGATCCGGATCGAAACGGCAACCCCCAACTAGTTTAAGGAGCGGTCATGAAAACTCATCAACTCATCACGGTTATCGGAGCCTCGCTGCTGCTGGGCGCCTGCGCGACTCCGCCCAAAGACGTCGCGTCGGTGGACGCGAAGATCGCCAGCCTCACCGATAGCGACTTCGGCCAGTTCATCTACCACCACGCCAAGGCCGAGGAACATTTGGCCCATCTGCGCAAGGTGCGCCAATACTGGGCCGACGACCATTATTGGAACATCGATACGGAAAAGTGCGCGGCGGACGCGGAAGCCAAATACGCCGAGGAACACAAGCTGGCGGAGGAAGCCCTGATTCGCTGGCACGACAAGTGCGACCGTCACGAGGAAATCTGCCAGCGTCTCGACGCGCTGGAACTGATGCACGGCAAGCCGCTGATGCCTCTGGCTTACTTCGATACCGGCAGTTCCGTGCCGAAGTCGCTGGAGCAGAAGCACATCGACGCGTTGATCAAGATGGCCAAGGACAATCCCAATTTGACGGTGGATCTGGTGGGTTACACCGATACCGTTGGTAAGTCGCACGCCAACAAGCACCTGGCAGAACGCCGCGCTGACGCCGTGAACTCGGAATTGGCGAAGCAGGGTCTGCCTGCGGCGACGGTGGTGCATGAGGTGGCCGAAGGCGAAGCGCCTGGTCCCGACAACACCCCCAGCGCCGAAAATCGCAGGGTGGATGCTCGGTTGCATCACGGCGGCGAGGGCCATCATCATCACGGGCACCACCACCACCATCATCACCACAAGTAGGCGGGAACGTCTTACCTCGAGGTCCACGGATGGACCCCTTTTTTTCGTTCGAGCCGGTCGGCAGACCCCCGCGTCGATCCGCGCTCCCCGATTCTCTTCAGCCTCTGCCGCTTTCCAAGCCCTGCCGATTGAATCGACGAATCGACCGATAGTCTCGGCAACCCGCTAGAATGGTCGCACTCAGCGAAGTTGTGAGCGATCGATCCGTGAACCGCAAACCCCATCTGCTCATCGTCGAGGACGAACCGGCCATCCGCACCGGTCTGGTGGATGTCTTCGTGTACCACGGCTATCAGGTCGATGCCGCCGTGGATGGTCAGGAAGGACTGCAGAAAGCCTTGAGCGGACGTTACGACCTGATCTTGCTCGATGTCATGCTGCCGCACCTGAACGGCTTCGAGGTGTGCGAGCGCATCCGCAGCCAGGATCGCAGCCAGCCCATCGTCATGCTGACGGCCAAGTCGGCCGACGAGGACATTATCCAGGGTCTTTCCCTGGGGGCGGACGACTATGTCGCGAAGCCGTTCTCCGTGGCCCAGTTGGTGTTGCGGGTGCAGGCGGTGCTGCGGCGCTGCGGGGTCGGTGTCGAACAGGAGCGTCTCATCCGGTTGGGCGGCGAGGTGGAGATCGATACCCGCAACCTGTCCGGCAGCCGGCAGGGAGCGCCGCTGGCGTTTACCCGGCGCGAGATGGACGTGCTGCTGTATCTCCATGCCAACCGCGATCACGCCGTGCCGCGCGAGGAACTGTTGGCCAAGGTGTGGGGCTACGGCCGCAATCTGGACATCGAAACCCGCACCGTGGACATCCACGTCGCCAAGCTGCGCCGCAAGATCGAACCGGCGCCAGCGGAGCCCCGCTACCTGGTGACGGTGCGCGGGGCCGGCTACCGGTTGCTGATCGATTGAGACCATGGGCAAGGGTCCGGCCGGGCGTGAGTTGATTCGGCTGCGGCTGTTGCTGGGTGGATTTTTCCTGGCATTGGCGATTCCCACCGCGCTCTTGGTGGAGCGAGCCAACGACGAGCTGAAGTGGGAATCCATGCACCAGCACCGTTTGCTGGCTGAGGAACTCGCCGGCCGCATTGACCGGCGGCTGGCCCAATGGATCCAGACCGAGCAGGCACGCAGCTTCGCCGACTATGGATTCCTGACGGCCACCGGCAACACCGCCGCCAATTTTGTGCAGCGTTCACCTTTGGCGGGCTTTCCGCCCTCGTCTGCCGTCCCTGGCCTGCTGGGCTATTTCCAGGTGGATGCCGAAGGCCGGTTCAGCTCGCCGGTGTTGCCGGGATCCGTCGAGCAGGCCGGCCGTTACGGGGTGGCGCGCGAAGAACTGGCTCAGCGCCGGCAGTTGCAGAACCGGCTGTTGGATATCCTGAGCCGCAATCGCCTGGTGCAGGCGAATCTCGAGGAAATCCGCAGCCCCATACCGCTAAGACGCGAAGCCGATGACCGCGAGGCCGCCGCCAAACCGCCGACTGTCACGGGCGAGTCTCGGCGGCAGGCGGAGCCGGAAAGCCCAGCCCCGCCGTCTCAGGCCAATCAGGCGGCGTTCGATGCCTTGAGCAGCGGCAAGCTGGCGGCCGAGGTCAAGGTGGGCCTCGCCGAGCAGCCGCGTTCCGATGCGGCTGCGATGAAAACGTCGCCGATGGTGGCGGACAAGAAGGACCGCGCGGAGTGGCAGGCGCCGGCATCGGTCGTAGCGCCCGCTCCGGGCGGCGCTCCCGCGCGCCAGTTGCGCAAGGAAAAGGGAGTGGTGCCGGAAGCGGTGGAGCGGGCCAAGGGCGAGGCCGGGGCCACTGCGTCGCCGGTTCGCATCACCACCTTCGAAAGCGAGCTCGATGACTTCGAGTTCAGCCGGCTGGGGAGCGGCCACTTCGTGCTGTTCCGGAAGGTTTGGCGCGATGGCAAGCGCTACATCCAGGGGCTGCTGGTCGAACCCGGGCCGGCCCTGGAAGCTTGGATCGGTGCGGAGTTCGCCGATACCGCGCTGGCGCACATGAGCCGGCTGACCGTTTCCGTCGGCGGCGAGCCGCTGGCGACGTTTCGCAATGAGCCTTCGGCCCGCTCTTACTCTGTCGATCCCGGTCAATTGCAGGGCCAACCGCTCTACCGCACCCGGCTGTCGGCGCCGTTGGCGGATGTCGAGTTGGCGTTTACCGTGGCCGATCTGCCGGCCGGGCCGGGCGTCGCCGTGGTCGGGCTGCTGGCGGTCGTGTTGGCGGCTGTTTTAACGGGGGGGTTTACCCTGATGTACCGGCTCGGCCGGCGCCAGATTCGGCTGGCCCGGCAGCAGCAGGATTTCGTGGCGGCCGTCAGCCATGAGCTGAAGACCCCGTTGACGTCGATCCGCATGTACGGCGAGATGCTGAAGGAAGGCTGGGTCAGCGAGGACAAGAAGCCGGGCTATTACGACTTCATCCACAGCGAAGCCGAGCGCTTGTCCCGGCTGATCGCCAATGTCCTGCAGCTGGCCCGCATGAGCCGCAACAACCTGCCTCTGGAACTCAAGCCCGTCGCGGTGTCCGAGCTGTTGGACAGCATCCGTTCCAAGGTCGATACCGCGGTGGAGCGAGCCGGCTTTACCCTGGCTCTCTCCGCCACCCCGGAAGCCGCCGCGGCGACGGTCGAAGCGGATGCCGACGCTTTCACCCAGATGGTCATCAACCTGGTGGACAACGCCCTCAAGTTCTCGGCGCAGTCCACCACCCGCCGCATCGAGCTTGGTTGCAGCCTGCGGCGCAATGGCTGGGTGGTGTTCTCGGTGCGCGACTACGGGCCGGGGGTACCCAAAGACCAGGCCCGCAAAATCTTTCAGCTGTTCTATCGCATGGAAAACGAATTGACCCGGCAGACGGTGGGTACCGGCATCGGCCTGGCTTTGGTGCAGCGGCTGGCGCAGGCGATGGGCGGCAAGGTGGATCTGGTCAATCGCGAGCCCGGTGCCGAATTTCAGTTGGCGTTTCCCGCGGTGGAGCCCGGATCTCTCGGCGCGCCGAAATCGTGATCGCGATCACGATTCGGCAGGCGCGGCCACTGGTGTCGCGCAGGCTTTATCGGCATTTCGAATTTATGGTCCGTATTGCCAGGTAGTGAGTTAAACTCCGCGTTGGAAAACGAAGCTCGCGGCTCGCAAGGCCAAGGGCGGGATGTTTCCGCGTCCCCAGCAGGCCCGGTCCGGGCGGCTTCCCGCAAGGTGCGGGCTTCATCTGCATCCGTAGGAATCTGCAAGGCATCCCGACAGGCCGTAGAGTCATCCGCGAGCAAATCCAAGTGGCTTTAAAGTCGCTTGGGCGAGTCGAGCGGCGGCGGGTGCGCTGAAGTCAATGACCGTCCCGCGAGTGCGGCCGTCAGGCACAGCATTCCTTGGGACACTCTGCTTGCGACGAATTTAGATACGCCTGCACATACCGGGAGGCGCATTCGAAGCGTCGTCAGGACACGTCTGAAAGTATTGGAATTTGATAACCGTTGGAGGGACTTTTATGTATTTCGCAAATCATCAAGTGAGCGGCATTGTTAGTCGTCTGGTTCTGATAGCAGCCCTATGTGTAAGCAGCGTCGCTGAAGCGAGGTTGCTGGACATTAGAAATGGCCTGATTTTGGATGTCGGTCTGGGCGTGCTCTGGCTGCGAGATGCCAATCTATTTTTCACCAAATCCGGATCGGGATTGCATCCCGAGACGGCGACCAACCTCGTCAACGACATCATTGAAGCGGTGCCGGAAGTGCTTGATGGCCAAGTCGCCCATCAAATTACCAGCAGTGATTTCAATACCAGTAACGGGCAGATGAGTTGGTGGGGAGCCCAGGCTTGGGTCGGTTATCTGAACAGCATTCACTACAAAGGCTTCGATAACTGGCGTCTGCCCATACTCCGGCCGGTGAACGGGACTGCATTCAACTACACCTTTTCCTGCGATGGAACGACGGATTATGGCAAGAACAACACCGCGTTGAATTCAAAGGCCAGTGAATTGGGGCACGTATTTTATAAAGAGTTGGGTAATTTGTCCGACCTCGATACCGCGTGCGTCCCGCGCCAAACCGGCTACGGAGTGACCAACAGTGGTCCTTTCCGTAATTTGGAGAGTGGCCTCTATTGGACTGGAACGGACTTTGAACTCTATTTCGAGAATGCATGGCACTTCCATACCGACAATGGTGGCCAGGGTAATGACTATAAGGGAGTCCAGTTCTACGTCTGGCCGGTAGCTGATCTGAACCTGCACTGGCCGCCGCGACATTGCAGGAAGTGTTGGGGCTCCAAGTCGCACGGGAAGCATTAGAAACAAGCTTCGGGGATCGTTCAAACCGGGACCGTCGTTCCGGTCAGTGGCGATTTGCAGGTATAGGGTTATTCATTTTCGCAGGCTATCGGTTTGCCGTGTGTGCCGGTTGTTATAACCGGCGCACCGGCCTGCCTCAACGTCGATGGAAAATACGCGGCATCGGCGGAAACGGCCGCTAAGTTCACCGGCCGCAGGGCATCCGTTTCGATCTGCCCGATTTTCGCCCCTGCTTCAGC
>VEPB01000071.1 GCA_012026715.1 Methylococcaceae bacterium
CTGCGACCAATCCGCCGGATCCTCAAATCCATACCTGTCTTTCATCAGCGCCTCGGTACGTTTTGGCATCGGGCGCATTTGGTACAGTCCTTCGACCTTGTCGACGGTTTTGAAGATGTATTCGCCGGCTTCGGTGTTGCAGAGATGCTGAAAGTATTCGTAGGAAACTCGACCGTGGTCGAGATACCAGTAACGAAGGAAGTTGAACGGAACGGGCTTGGGCAGGCTGTCGGGAAGCTTGATGCTGTGAGCGAAGTTATAGGCCTCCAACTCGCGCGGCTCGGTCGGCTTGTCCCAATCACGCCAGGGACCGATTGCGGCCGGGTTTCCCGTCATGCGCCGCAAATGCTCCATTAACCATTCCCGCGGGGCAGGAACCACCCAGCCGAACACCAGGACCAGCACAATGACGTTGGCCGCGCAGCGTTTGGGGGTGCGGCAACTCAGGAAGGATCGGATCTGGGCGAAGGTCATCGCGAATCCACCTCAACGATTGCATTTTGGAAGCCGGAGTCTCCCAACCCGACCATGACGGGAACGTAGCCAACCGGACAGGCGGAGGGAGGAGGAGCAAGCCTCACCCACTGGGACGAAACCGAAGGGCGCGGAGCCAAAAAACTGGGGAGCTCGAACGACGATGGTGTTGAATTAAGCCCCTCTCCCCGCGGGGAGAGCGAAGCGAGGGGAGCGAAGCCGGTTAATGGGGTGAGGGCCAGGGCGCTTTTGGCTTGCGACAAGCTCATTGAAACACTCGGCGCTTTGGCTCTCACCCTGCCATCTCCCGCAGGGAGAGACCACTCGGCCCCATGGCCCGCGAATTGTGCCCTGGAACCGAGTGGTCTCTCTCCGTCATCCAGCCCTTCGGGCCACCTTCTCCCAGAAGGAGAAGGAAAAAAGGTGCGGCCATGGGCCGCAGATTCCTGGGTAGGGTTCCCTATTTCGACAGCATCGAGATCGAACGAAGGGCCGAGCTTCCTGAAGAATTGGTTCCTGCGCATCCCATCTCTCCATTCCTTGCGGTCCTGCCGGCGGTCAGGCGAGCAGCCGGATCCAGACCGGAAAAGCATAGTCCACCGCAAATTTTATTCTTGACCGGTGGCACGAAACCCGGCCAGGAGTTGGGGGATCAGCCGGAGGCTGTGGCCACCGGGGATGCTGAATGATTGCCTCCGGAAGCAGAACATCGATTGCGGCCTTCCTGCTTGGCCTGGTAGAGCGCCCGGTCGGTCCGATCGAAAAACCGGTCTAACGGCTCCCGGTCGGCCAACTGGGCGATGCCGCAGGAGACCGTGATGCACACCGGAACCCCGCTAGAGGTGTGGAAGCGGCATTGCTCAATATGGGCCCGAATCTTTTCGCAGACCTGAACGGCGTTCGTCAATTCGGTGCCAGCCAGGATCATGGCGAATTCGTCCCCACCGTACCTGCTGACAAAGTCGGTCTCCCGGATCGATGAGGCCAACTGTTCGGCGATGACGATCAGCGCGTTGTCGCCGGAGCCGTGACCGAAGCGGTCGTTGATGGACTTGAACTGGTCGATGTCCCAGAGCAGCAGGCAGAACGGCAGCTTGAAACGGTTCCAGCGCTGGATGTCCTGGCCGATGCGTTCGTCGAACGCCATCCGGTTGGGCAATCCGGTCACCACATCGCGGTACGCCACAGCATGCTCGGTGCGCAGTTGGGTACGCAACTCCGCCACATCCGCATCCAACTCCTTGAGCCGACCGGCGATCTGGTCCACCAGGACGGCGGTCTTCCGCACGGCGCTGTTTTGGACCTCGCTGGCGGTGTTCAAGTAGCCGGTCATGACATCGACCTTTGCCTTGAGCAGCTTCTTGAGCGCCTGGAGGTCGTTGGCGGTGTCGGAGACGCCCACCAGGGGCTCCATCTGACCGGAAACCAGGGTCCGAAACGACGCGCTGCCGCATTCGTACTCGCGAGTCAATCCCTGCACGCCGATCGCCCGTTCCTCCAATTCCAGCAGCGTACCGTTCAAATCGGAAAGAAATTCCTCGATCCGGCGGTGTTCGCTTTGGATCGTCGTCTTCAGGTGACCCAGCAAGTCGGCGAATTCGTGAAACAGGATTGCCAGGACTTCCTTCCCCCCCTCCCCACGCAAGCGATCGCGCAGGCGATCCACCTGGGCCGGCCCCGCGATGGGCATGTCGACCGCCTGCAGCAAGGCGAGCAGATTCAGCTTCACGGTGGCCAAGTCGACTTGTTCGTGGTCGCGCCTGATGCGCTTCAGTAGCCGCCGAAACGGCCCGACTCGTACCGCCTTGCCGCGCTCACCCGCCGCCGGGCATTCACTCAATATCCCGGCCAGCCCCGAGCGGAGCTGCCCGAAAAAATCCGACTCGTCAGCCTCGACCTTTTGCTCCAGCTGCTCGCGCAGCGCTTGCAGCGCCGCCTGCTCCTCCTTCGAAGCCATCAGGACCGCCAGCGCGTCGAACAGGGCTGCAGGGGAAGGCGCGGTCAGCGGCCGCTGCGTCGCCGGCGTACCGGCCGAATCGAACTTAACGACCGCTGCGTAGAACATCTCGGTGGAAATGCGGTCGAGCTCGCGGCACAGATCGTCGTCCGAGAGAGAACCGCCTTTCAGTAGTGCCTGGATTCTCAGCAGTTGCTCGTCCATGCCTTCGTCGAACCCGATGACCGAAGTCGCCACCCGGGACACGACATTGGCAAACAGCGCTTCGGCGTCCTTACCCTTGCGCTGGTAACGCTGGAGATCGTCCAGGGCTTGCAGATAGCGATCGCGCCATTCGGAAGGATCACAGCTGCTCGGATGGTCCATAGGCGTTCCTTGGGCGGTGGCTGGCGAGACGGTCCGAATCCTCGGTCCGATCGAGCGGGGTTTCCGCGACCGCAACACTCGATGGGGCAGGCCGGCCCGGATCGCAGAGATTCCCGAAAAATAGAGACATCTTGCCGCCTGTCAAGATTACTCCCCACTTCTTGCCGTGGAACTCCAAACCGGGGCACGACGGCCTGGAATTCCGCCCCTATCCCGAGCGCGGCGATGGGACGATGGCCGGCCTATTCGGACGATCCGCGGTAAAGGCCGGCGCTTCGGATATGTTCGAGCACCGCATCCGGCAGCAGATAGCGAGGATCGGAGCCGGTGGCCAGGCTCTGGCGGATTTCCGATGCCGAGATGGCGAGCTGGGTGACTTCGACGAAGCCGATGGCACCCGCAGGTGATTGCCGCAGCCGCCCCCAATCTGCGGTTCGGCGTTTCCGCACCCAGTCCGGGAGGTGATCCGGCGTAGCCAAAAGGTTTTCGCCCGGCCGCTCCATCACCAACACATGGGCCAGATCGAACAGCGCTTCCCAACGATGCCAGCGCTCCAATCCGCGAAAGGCATCGGCGCCAACGATCAGATTCAGGCTTGCTGCGGGGAACTCTTCGCGCAAGGAAGCCAGGGTATCGACCATGTAGGAAGGGCCGGGGCGGGCCAGTTCCCGGTCGTCGGCGACCAGGCGCGGATCGCCTCCCCGCAAAGCCAGTTGCAGCAGGTGTAGCCGCTGCTCCGCGCTGGCGGCAGGCGCGGGGCGATGGGGAGGCTCCCGGCAGGGTATGAGCCGGACTTGATCCAGGCCCAGCTTCTCGCGGACCTCCAGCGCGGTGCGCAGATGACCGTAATGGACCGGATCGAAGGTGCCGCCGTAAATGCCGATCACCGGCGATGGCATCCCCGAGCCGCCGGCGTCAGCTGCGGATATGGCCGTCACCCAGCACGATGAACTTCTGGGTAGTCAGGCCTTCCAGCCCCACCGGCCCGCGGGCGTGGAGCTTGTCGGTGCTGATGCCGATCTCCGCCCCCAGGCCGTATTCGAAGCCGTCGGCGAAGCGGGTGGAGGCATTGACCATCACCGAGCTGGAATCCACCTCCCGCAGGAAGCGGCGGGCGCGGCCGTAGTCTTCGGTGATGATGCTCTCGGTATGCTGGGAACTGTGCTGGTGGATGTGCTCCATGGCCTCATCCAGATCGGCCACCACCTTGATGGCCAGAATGGGCGCCAGGTATTCCTCGTCCCAGTCCGCTTCCGTGGCCGCCACGCAGCCGGCGACGATGGCGCAGGTGTCGGGGCAGCCGCGCAGTTCCAC
>VEPB01000560.1 GCA_012026715.1 Methylococcaceae bacterium
CGAAATAACAAACCCCGCAAAGGCAGGGTTTGTTATTTTAAATAACAGGCATTGGAAGGTATGGATCGTGGGACGAAATGATATACCCAACGTTCAGAGCTCTCGCAATCGATGCGGTTCCCTTCGGTCACCGCATCCTACGCGGGCTGACGCAGGGCCAGTGGAACTGGCTGGTGGCAGGGGTGGATTGGCGCCGTTTGCAGGCGCTGCCGCGAGCCGATTGGCAAGCGTGATCCGGTCTATGCTGCATTCCTGGCAAATGCCCGAAACCCCAGTGTTGGCGAGGGGTTCGGGGTATCGGCCAGGGTATAATGACGGCCATGGATTTCACCGCTCACCTCGCTCAACGGAACCTCGCCCCGGCCGTCCAATCGGAGCTGGAGCAGACCGTGCAGACGCAGATTGCCGCCCTGCAGGAGCAGGCCAAGCGGGACGCCGAGCGGATGAAGGCCAAGGATGCGGAAATCCACGCCAAAGACATCAAGATTCAGGCCCTCGTCCTGGAACTGGCCCATCTGCGGCGGATGCGCTATGGCGCCAAGAGCGAAGCCTTGGCACAAGTCCAGCAGGACTTGTTCGAGGACAGCCGGGCCGAAGACCTGGCGGCGGTGCAGGCGGAACTGGATCAGGCCACCGCCGAGCCGCCCGCAGATCCAGCCGTCAAACCCAAACGCCCCCGTGCCGGCCGCCAGCCCCTGCCGGCCCATCTGCCGCGCATCGAGCACCTTCACGAACCGGACTCCTGCCAGTGCGGGCAGTGCGGCAAGGACTTGGTCAAGATCGGCGAAGACATCACCGAACAACTGGATGTGGAGCCGGCCAAGTTTTTCGTCCACCGCCACATCCGTCCGCAGTACGCCTGCAAGGCCTGTGAGACCATCACCGCGGCGCCGATTCCGCCCGCCGTCATCGACGGCGGCATGGCGGCGGTGGGACTGCTGAGCTGGGTGTTGATCAGCAAATTCTTGGATCACCTCCCGCTCTACCGCCTCGAACAGATCGCCGCCCGCGATCAGGTGATCCTGTCCCGCTCCACCCTGGCGGACTGGGTCGGCCGGCTGGGCGTGGCCCTGCAGCCCTTGGCTGACCGGCTGGCTGAACACCTCAAACAAAGATCCACCCTGCACGCCGACGAAACCCCGGTGCCGCAGCTGGATCCCGGCAGCGGCAAAACCAAGAAGGCCTACCTCTGGACCTACCGCAGCAACGACCTGGAACCGGGGCCGCCGATCGTCGTGTTCGACTATCAACCCGGACGCAGCGGCGAGCATGTGAAGAATTTTCTGGACGGCTGGCACGGCCACCTGATGGTGGACGACTATGGCGGCTACAAGCACCTGTTTGCTCCGAATCGGGAAGGCGCATCGCCCTGCACCGAAGGCGGCTGCATGGCCCATGCCCGGCGCAATTTCTTCGACCTCCATCAGGCCAACCAGAGCCCCATGGCCCATGAGGCGCTGCAGCGCATGGGCCGGCTTTACGAGATCGAGCGGCAGGCCAAGGACTTCAGCATCGAAGAGCGCCAACGGCTGCGACAGGAACGGGCCGTGCCGGAACTGGAAACCTTGCACCAGTGGCTGATCCAGACCCGTGCCCAGACCGCCAACGGTGGCAGCTCCGCCAAAGCCCTCGACTACACCCTCAAGCGTTGGCCGGCGTTGATCCGCTATGCCGAGACCGGCCACTTGCCCTTGGACAACAATGCCATCGAGCAGACGATCCGACCTATTGCACTGGGCAAAAAGAACTGGCTATTCGCCGGTTCCGAACGTGCTGGAAAACGGGCGGCCGCCATCCAAACTTTGCTCGGCACCGCCAAGCTCAACGGCCTCGATCCCGCCGCCTGGCTCAGAGATACCCTGGAAAAGCTCCCCACCCATCCCAACAGCCGCATCGACGAACTCCTCCCGTTCCCGCCTGCGCCCATTGAACAACAGCCGGAGAATCTCGGGTAGGCGGTAGCGCTGACCGCTTACCACGGATAGGCGTCAACAAATTTTACACTTACCTTCTGCCCGAGAACGCAGTCTTCAAACAAGAAGGCGCATCAGTATGATTCCTTGATAAAAAGCTGGGGTCGAAAAATTTGGCATAGAATTCGCTGTTCTTTCAAAACGATGCCTCCGATTCCATTTGTGCCTTGAAAAAAACTCGACATTTTGGGGAAACTGGCTGTAGCGCACTGGCCCGCCGTCAGCGCATTCTGGGAATACAAGGTTTATCGTGGCGCACCACTGCGGATTTTTAAGGGATTAGGCGGGTCCTGAGGAATATCAACCTAAATCCCGCAATATGGTATACCAATAAAGGACCTCCAATTTCCGCAGTTATACGATGTTGAACGTGCATTTAGGTCGTCAGACTCCGATTAATGCGTTCGCGACATCGAAAATGAATAATGGAATGCCGTGACGACAGTACAGTCATAACGGGACGAAGGGCGTCAGCGCCGCCCCATCACCGACTGATCTCCAGTGACACCGAGGCAGCATTATGCGCAACATCCGCACGCTCTGGATTGTCCTTCTGATTTTCGGAGCCGCCATCGCCGCGCCAGCGATTGCCGATGCGGTGGATGCGCCCATCGGTGTGAAGATGGGTAAGCGAGTCAGCGTGGTGGTAACTAAGCCGGTCTTGAACCGCAATACCGGCTTCTACGAGGCGAAGCTTTCCATCACCAACAAGACCAAGAATCCTCTTTTCGGGCCCTTCAGTGTGGTTTTAATCAGTGCGAGCCGCCCAAGTGTAGAGTTTACCCAGCCGGATGGTGATTCGACCCAAGGCCCTTACATCCTCGTTCACCCGACCGAGGATAGATTGGAGGCCCGGAAAAGACTGCGCAAAATCGTTCTACGCTTTAACAACAGCTCCCACAAAAGATTCAAACCCCGGCTCACGGTGTATGGGCTGCTCGCCCCCAACCATGTTCCCGAGGCCAACGCCGGTTCAGATCAACACGTCAAGCTCGGTCAAACGGTCCATCTGGATGGCAGCGCGTCCACCGATGCCGACGGTCAGACTCTGAACGGAAGCTGGACCCTGCTGGTAAGTCCCGCCGGGAGCCAAGCCGCCCTATCCGCCGATCGGGCCATTGCCACGGAGTTCACGCCAGACCTGCCCGGAACCTATCAGGCCCAACTGATCGTCAACGACCGGATTACCGACAGCGCCCCAGCGCTTGTGACGATCACCGTGGGCGAGCGGACTCTTTCCGGACCGTTCTCGGTCGATGCACCGATACTGCCGGAGCCGCCGCTGGCCGCCCCGAACGACCAGTTGATTCCGCCGCCGGCACTAGCGGCCGTCCCCTTGCTCAACGAAGTCCGTCATCAATCCGATGCCGGCCAATCCGCGTACGTGGAATTGAAAGGCGTCCTCCCTCCGGGCATCACCGGAGGGCTCATACTCCGGAACACCCAGGGCCAAACCTATGCCATTCCACACCATCTCGCCCCCAAGGATCAGAACGGCATCGTCACCGTCTATTTCGACGGCCTCAACCAGGTAACCGGCGATCTGGCCCATGCAGCGCCGGCGGATTTCCTGGCCGGCGATAGCGGTACCTTGATCCTTGAGGACACGGCAGGCACCCTGTTGGATCTGATTCAGTGGGGAGCAGGAGATCCCCATGCGGTCTCCGGGCGCAATACCGGCGTTGTTGACTCCGATGACCATGCAACGTTGAGCCGAGAACCTTGGTCGGTGGCCACGGCGACGGCAGCCGACTGGTACCTCGCCCGGCCTCACGAGGTCACGCCGGGCAGGCCGAATCGGTATTCCGGCGTTGGCGCTCTTTTCCCGGGAGACAATGACGTGGTTCAGGCCGCCGGCGCCACCTTGAGCTGGTATCCGGTGTCGGGTGCACTGAACTTTAAGGTCCAGGTGGCCAAAGATATGGATTTCACTCAGGTTGTACTCGAACAGACGGTTGTAGACGGACCGGTGACACTGAATATCGAGCCGGGCGGTTACTACTGGCGGGTGCAGGCCGGTTACGAGAACGGCCTTCACTCTGACCCGTCCGCGATCCGACGCCTGGTCCTAGTGGCGACGGACCCTGTTGGCGATATTTCCGGAAGCTCGGCTGCGATCCCCGGCACAGCAACCTCGGTTCCGGGTACCCCGTCCTTGGCCAGCGCCGGAGACGCACCGGTCATGAAGGTCATCGTGGGCGTACCCCTGTATTCCCAACACAAAGACACAACGATGCTGACCCTGGAATCCGACCAGAAAACCGGCACCGCCCATGCCTGGAATGCGGCTCATCCCGGCCTCGACCGCCATGATCCCGCCGACATCGCGAATTGCGCCCGTGCCAGTATTTCGATGATTCACGGGTACTTTGCCGGCGCGTCCAGCGACAAACCGAAACTTTCACAGGACCGGATCGGTCTGGAAATTTTCACAAAATCCAAGCATTTCGTCGGCACGTTGTATCCCGGCCCTGAGTTTGATACCGGTTTCGGTATCGGATTTAATTTGGCGGATGATGGCGACCATACGGACGGGTTGGCGTATGCTTTGGGCGCTACGCCCTCTCCACGTGGAATAACCCCCGACGAATTGAAACAGCTGACCACCTTAAACATCCCGAGCCTGCGGCTTCGTGAAACCTTCTGGGCCGATTTGCGGGATTCCGTTGATCAGGGCAAACCGCTGCTGTTGTCTTATGCAACGGAGAGCTTTGCGGCCTCTAAGCACACCGTGGTCGTGGTGGGCTGGGCCGTCGATGCGAGAGGCGTGCGTTTTGTCTATGTGAACGACCCCTGGATGGAAGACGAAACCAGGAAAAGTACCAAGCTCAAATGGCTCGGTGGCCTGCCGTTGCTGAAGTACTGGACGATTCCCAGTGTCGGGACACTCGCGTCCCAGGAGGCGGATTTTTCGCAGCCACCTCAGAAAGGCGGCGCCAATCCTGATTCGGACCAGGACGACATTTCCGATTACGACGAGGTACGTCGATTCCATACCAACCCGAACAAGGTCGACACCGATTCGGATTGTATCGACGACTTCCATGAAATCGAGGGCAGCGTTTTCAACCCGCAGCACGGCTGGGGCATGAAGTGGGCCCCCATCAAGAGGGTGCCGCCTGAAATCGCATCGTCGGATGGGGCGGCGCGCGACAACAAGGCGCCGGAATTGGACGGAGTCAGCCCGGACCGCGACGGCGGTGGACTTCCCGACACCTTGGAAGATTTCAATCTCAATGGCAATTTCGAGAAAGATCTCGGGGAAACAGACCCGGACAATCCGTCCGATGATCTCACCCGTCTGACTGGCTACATGCGGACTTTCCGCGACCAACTAGAGACCGATCTGGGTTATAGCAGCCACATCGAACAGGACATGCTGATCGAACTGGATCTCCACCTGAACGGGGGCGGCAAGATCAGCGGCCTAGCCACCGTGACCCACACGCAAACCATCACGCACGACAGGACAACCGGCCCCCCCAA
>VEPB01000042.1 GCA_012026715.1 Methylococcaceae bacterium
CCGGCAGCCGGCTGCCGGCAAGCACATAGCGAAAGGGTGGCAACTCGTCACGGATACGCGCCAGCACGTGGAATACCGCGTCGACCTGCTTCGCCTTGGTGATGAACCCTAAGGACAGCAATGTCAGCTTTACCGCATCGAGGCCCAATTTCTTGCGTGTCGCCACACGGTCGAGTTGGTCCACCGTCTCGGCCACGGGCGTCAGGTGATGGGGAATCAGCGTCACCGGTACCTCGGGACATTGGGCCTTGACCTTGAAATAACCGAAGGCGGAATGCACCACGATGCCTTTGGCGCGGCTGAGCAGGGTGCGGGTCACCGGCAACTCGTAAAACATGGCGCGATCGCGCCACCGGTACTTCTCGAACTGATCGCCCAGCAATTCGCCATGATGGCCATATTCCCGCTGGAGAAACGCGGTATAGCCGGCGAAATCCTCCCAGCGCAGGGTTGTGCAATCGAGCAGATAGTGCAGAGACACGTCGTGCAACACGATGACGCCAGGTCTCTCCATGGCGGCCTGAAGCATGTAGGCGTGATTCGGGTTATTGCCCAAGTGGTATAGATGGATGTGATCGCCGAATTCGGCCCGGCGTGCCTGATAGTCCGCCAGGAAAATGATCCTGATCGCGCCGCAGCTGTCACCTACGGCGGGTGCGGGATGACCGTCTTCCAGCACGACCGTGACGTCGAAATCACCGGCATGCAGCGGAAGCAGCTCGAACGCGTAGTCGGCAATGCCGTTCTGGCACGGCGGGAGCGGCGCGAACACCGCCAGCTTGGCGCGTTCCATGTCAGCCTCTCTTGCGCCGGGACGGTTTGATGTCGGGTTTGGAGTTCGCCTGAACGGCTGCGGTCGTCGGCGCTTCCGGCGCGCGTCGTGGAGGGAATGGAACCGGTTCCGCGGGCTCTCGGGCGCTGGCGAACGACAGGCCAGAGAGTCGATCGCCCTGCTCCAACGCTTCGGTTTTCACCACTTCCGGGGGTAAAAAGGTGTCCGGTCGCCCCGTCACGCCGTCGGGTGCGGACAGAATTGTCGGCTCCTCGGTTCGGGCGGCCGAGTTGACGGATAGCAGAGGTTCCGATTCGGCGATGCGGGGAAATCCGAGGGCAGCCATCTTGATGGCTTGAAGTTCCCGTTCGAACGAGTCGCGCTGGATGCTGTACAAGGCCTCGAATCGAGCCATGAGGTCGCGGGAGTGGGTGGCGAATCGCTGTTCCCAGGCCTGGACGGATTCCCGCAGCCGCAAGATTTCCTTGATCAAGGCATTGGCGGATCCGGGACCGAAACTGATGGGGCTGTTGTGGAGCTCATAGCGGGTTTCGGTCACCCGGACCCGCAGACTGTGCATTTCGCCGTCGAGCACATCTTGAGGGAGCGGGAGCTCGAATCCACTCTGCCCACCACCTGATATCTCCTGTTCCACGTCGGCCCGGTACTGGTTGGCCATTGATTTCGCCAACACGCGATCGCCATCCAGCAACTCCACCTCGACCGGTTCATCCGGCAGCGCGGCATTCCTGGCCCAGCCGATAATGGCGCCAGCCCGGATTCCATCCACATAGCCCTCAAACTCCTGGAATAGGGAATCCGGCAGAACCTGCTGAAATTCAGCAGGGGTTTTCACGGTAAGGCAGCCACGCAATTTGCTGTCGCAACCTCGCACGCGTGCCCAGATCGTCATTGGATATTGCGCCTTCGGCAGAGCGACCGGCTTTGCATAGAACATGTGCATGCCATTGCCCTTGCGCTGCTTGACCAAATCCAGGGAAAAGCCGTCCGCCAAGGCGGTGGCTACGATCAAATCCTTACAGATGATCTCGATCTCGACCGGATCGTAGGGTTTCGAAACATCCCAGGCCCACCCCTCAAAACCCTCAATGCCGAGCGATTGCAACTCCCCCTCGATCATGGAACTCATGACACCTCCTAAGTTGGCTGTTATCCGTCAGTCAATCAACCGGGAACGCTGTCGTCCCCGTATCTCCGGCCATATGCGTCAGAATCCAGCAATTCATCGATGGCATGCTGCCAGTGCTGTTCGAGGAATAGGATTGCGGTGGACTTGATGTCAGCGGGTTGGGGATGGGCCTCCCCGAAGAACTTGATGCGAAACTTGCGGGCGATTTCGTTCGGAGTATCGTTCATGAGAAATTTCTCACGATACTCTTCCGATTTGCAGAGGTTCCTGACGATATCTCGCACCGTGAGCGAGCCGTTGGTGAGGTTCTCGACACACCAGTCGAATCCCTCCTGGTCGCTATTGCGCTGCAAAACCGCTCCGTACAGCTGCCCCGCTATTCTGGAGGCTTGACTGAAGGAAAATTTCTTTGCCATGGCGGGCATCCCTTTATCTCAATCACTGAGTTGGCCGTCTTCCAATTCGTCCGGGTGCCCGGCAATTACAGGACGACTCTTCCTGTTGCCGGTTCGAACGCCAATCCATTCGCCCCGGTTCGCGATGAACCGGGACGATCGACAACAGCATGCCACGTTCATTTCCATAACGGGCTGCCGTGCCGGTCGCTAAGGGAGCGACTTCCCTCCTAACTAGCAAGTTGCGCTTCCTATTTGTCGCATTTTTGCGGCGATGTCAAGCCCATGTGGCGGCGTCTTTCGAGGCTGAGGCTTAATCGTTGGCCGGATTACTGTGGCTTCGTGAGGCGTGAGCCAGGCTGTTGACGACCTCGACCAGATAAGCTTCTGCCTGAATGGAGGCCCGTTTGTAAGGAGCCGTTAGGCAAGTGGAATCGACCGGTTCGAGCTTGTACCGCTCCTGGGCTTCCTGGCTGATGGTGGTCGATACCATCCCGCATCGCTCTGGAATCGGAGCCCGATCTTGGCGCCGTCGCTGAGTTAGGATGTGGTCGACAATAAGGTCCCGGAAGTCCCAGACGGATATTTCTGAGCGCAGTCCCGATGGAATCGCATTGAATCCCCTCTCCCTGCGGGAGAGACCACTCGGCCCCATGGCCCGCGGATTGTGCCCTGGAACCGAGTGGTCTCTCTCCCTCATCCGGCCCTTCGGGCCACCTTCTCCCAGAGG
>VEPB01000351.1 GCA_012026715.1 Methylococcaceae bacterium
CCCACCATCTTCGCCACCTTCACCGTCATCGTGTCCTTTCTGCCGCTGTATTTCATCACCGGCATGATGGGCCCCTACATGGGGCCGATGGCCTTCAATGTGCCCATTGCCATGCTGATGTCGCTGCTGGTGGCCTTTACCGTCACCCCTTGGGCCAGCTACTACCTGCTCAAGAGCGAATACGGCAAGGGCGGTGACGAACCCTTCGATCTCAAGTCCGGCTGGGCCTACCGGTTTTACGACCGCATCCTCGGCGGTCTGGTGCGCCGGCCAGGGCGGGCCAAGCTGTTCCTGTGGATCATGCTGATCGCCTTCGCCGGTTCCGCGATGTTGGCGGTTACCCGCGCAGTGCCGCTGAAGCTGCTGCCGTTCGACAACAAGAACGAGCTGTTGCTGGTGCTGGACCTGCCGCGGGGAACCACCCTGGAAACCACCGACGGTGTGGCCCGCGCGCTGGGGGACTATCTGTCGCGGGTCAACGAGGTGACCGACTACGAGACCTACGCCGGCCTGGCTTCCCCGATGGATTTCAACGGCATGGTGCGGCACTACTACCTGCGCGGCGAACCCCATCAGGGCGAGATCCGCATCAACCTGCTGCCGAAGGAGCGGCGGGAGCAGCAGTCGCACCAGATCGCCCTGCGCATCCGGCCCGACATCGAGCGCATCGCCGCCCAATACGGCGCCAAGGTCAAGATCGTGGAAAGCCCGCCCGGTCCCCCGGTGTTGTCCACCTTCGTGGCCGAGGTCTACGGTCCCCTGGATCGCGACTACGGCGAACTGGCACAGGTGACCGAGCGCGTCAGGGCCGATGTGGCGGGGATCGCCGGCTTGGTGGACAGCGACGATCTGGCCGACGAGCCCCAGGACAAGATCCGTTACCGGCTCGATCGCCAGCAGGCGGCCCTGCATGGGGTGACGGTTCAGACCGTGGCCGAGACCCTGGCGGTGGCGCTGGGCGGCGGCAATGCCGGCAGCGTGCACGTCGAGTCGGAGCGGCTACCGCTGGCCATCACGGTCCGGTTGCCAAGGGCGCAGCGGTCGGCCGCCGCCGATCTGCTGGCGTTGCGGGTCAAGGCTGCCGATGGCGCGATGATTCCCTTGGGGGAACTCGGCGAGGCGGTGCCGGAGCGGGTCGATCCGACGATTTACCATAAGAACCTCAAGCGGCTGAACTATGTCACGGCCGAGATGGCCGGCCGCAGTCCGGTGGAGGCGGTGTTCGACTGGTGGGACATCGAGAAGGCCAAGCCGCTGCCGGCCGGTTACAGCGTGGACCTGGCCGGGGAAGGGGAGTGGAAGATCACCGTGGATGTGTTTCGCGACCTGGGGCTGGCGTTCGGCGCGGCGCTGCTGATGATTTACGTGCTGCTGGTGGCCCAGACCGGGTCGCTGTCGATGCCGCTGATCATCATGGTGGCGATCCCGCTCACCATCATCGGCATCATGCCGGGATTCTGGCTGCTCAACCTGTTCACCAGTCCGGTGGCAGGCTTCGCCAACCCGATCCTGTTCACCGCCACGGGGATGATCGGCATGATCGCCCTGGCCGGCATCGTGGTGCGCAATTCCATCATTCTGATCGATTTCATCGAGCGGCTGAGGGGGCAGGCTTTAGTAGCCCCTCACGCCATCCCCCTCCCAGGGGGAGAGGGGGCGCAGGAGACGGCGGTTCGCGATGCGAACGCCGTGCTGGTCGAGGCTTTGGTTGAGGCGGGCGCCACCCGCCTGCGGCCGATCTTTCTCACGGCCGGCGCCGCCATGTTCGGTTCCTTCGTCATCACCCTGGACCCGATTTTTTCGGGTCTGGCCTGGAGTTTCATCTTCGGCATCTTCGCCTCCACTGCCTTCTCGCTGCTGGTGGTGCCGGTGGTGTATTTCCTGCTGAATCGGAGCGCCGAGAGGGCGTCAGCCTGACGACTCCGCCCGCTCCAGCCGAGCCTTCTTTTCGTAATACATCCGCTGGTCCGCCAACTGCAGCAGTTCTTCGACCCGCTCCGCGTCGTCGGGGTAAACGGCGTGGCCGATGCTGCAGCTGACCGGCAACTGGTGGCCATCGAAGTGGAACGGCAAGGACATCACCTGGCGCAGTTTGCCCAGCAGTTCGGTGGGGTGGTCGCGGAAATCGGTGGCGGCGGCCACGACGAATTCGTCGCCGCCGATGCGGGCGACCGTGTCGGAGCGCCGGCTGGCGGCTTCCAGCCGCGCGGCGATTTCCACCAGCAGGGCGTCGCCGACCCCGTGGCCGTATCGGTCGTTGATGTCCTTGAAATGATCGAGGTCGATGAAGAACAAATGGATGCGGACGGTTCCCCGTTCGGCCAGATAGCCGAGCTGCGACAGCCTTTCCATCAACAGGCGGCGATTGGCCAGGCCGGTGAGGGGGTCGCGCAGCGCCAGGGTATGAGTCAGCCGGTAGGACCGCAGCAGCAGCCAGCTCAGGGCGGCGATGGTCAGGGTAAGGGCGTTGCCGCCCAGGGCGACGGCCAGACCACTGTAAGGCTCGGCTTTCCAACCGTGGCGCGGACGGGCCGCCAACAGCCATTCGCCGTTGGGAATGGTCAGTGGGCGGGTGATGGCGGCATCGGCAAAGGTCTCGGGACGGCCGGTGATTACGGCACCGCCGGCACCCAGGCCGTCTACCCCTCGCAGGGCAAAGTCGATATCACCGTCGGATTCAACCAGCCCTGCGGCACCAAACAGCGAAGGGACATCGATGACGATGGAGGCCAAGCCCCAGTATCGGTTCGTTTCGCCATTCCGAGCGACAAAGATGGGGGTCCGGGCAATCAGGCCGATGCCTCCCTGAACCAAGTTCATGGGGCCGGCAACCACGGTCGAACGCAGGTTGATGGCCCGTTCCACGGCCGGCCACTGCTGGGAATTCTGCCGGTAATTCAATCCGATGGCGGCCTCGTTGCCGGTTGCCGGGAACACCATGCGCAGCACGTTATCCGGCGCCAGGCCAATATTGCGCACATGGCGGCCCACCGTCACGATGTCGGTCGCCAAAGCGGCCAATTCCTCCTGGCCGGCGTCAGGATGGGTGGCGACGAAGCTGGTCAGTCCGCGGGTCAGGTGTAGCGTCGAATTCAGCTCGGCTTCCAGGCGTACCCGCAAGGTCGCCAGCCGATTGGCGACCTCGGTGCGCTGGCGGTCTACGTCGCGCTGCCGCACAGTCGCTGCCAGATAGCCGCTGACGGCGCTGCCCAGGAGGCAAATCGTAAGGGTTATGTACCAGCCGAACGAGGGCCGGAATATGGGAGAGTCGGACCAGTGTTTCAAACGCGCCGGTTCTCCCGGGGCAGTGCGATGGTGGCTAGATGGGGCATCCTCGGACCAGGGGGCCGCGAGGCTAGACCGGTTTGCCCCAAGGACAGGGAACCTATTATAGGCGAGGCCGGCCGCTCGACCTATCCGTTTGTGCTTGGCAGAGTCGGGCGGGGTCGGTATTCTGTTAGCGACTTATTGCTTGATTCGACTGATCGAACGCCACGTCAAACTCGGTTTGTCCGAGATGGCGGCGGAGCGGCCGGCAAGCAGATCGTCGAAGTTTACATTCGGCGCCGTGCGCCTATACGACCCGGTAGGGAAAACATTGGATCAGTCTTGCGATGTCTTGGTGATAGGCGGTGGCCCCGCCGGATCGGCGATCTCCACGCTGTTGGCGGAAAAAGGCTGGCGCGTGACCGTGCTGGAAAAGGACCGCCATCCCCGTTTCCACATCGGCGAATCGCTGTTGCCATTGAGCATTCCGTTTTTTGAGCGGCTTGGTGTGCTGCCCGAGATCGAAGCGATCGGTTTGCGGAAGTACGCCGCCGAATTCCATTCGATGTACCACGATAAGTCGTCCCGCTTCCATTTCCGGGAGGCGCTGGACAGCTCGTTCCCTTATGCCTTTGAAGTAAAGCGCGCGGAGTTCGATCATGTGCTGTTTCGCAACGCCGCAGCCAAGGGGGCCGAAGTGCGGGAAGGCTGGCGGGTAACCGGGGTGGCCTTGAAGGACGATCGTATCCAGGGCGTCACCGCGGTGGATGAACAAGGCGCGGAGCAGCACTGGTCGCCGCGTTTCGTGGTGGATGCGTCGGGGCGCGATACCTTTCTCGCCAACTATTTCGGCATCAAGTCTCGCAATCCCAAGCATAACAGTGCGGCGCTTTACGGCCATTTCCGGGGCGCCCAGCGTCAGTGCGGCCAGGACGAAGGCAATATCTGCATTTACTGGTTCGATCACGGCTGGTTCTGGATGATCCCGCTGAAGGACGACCTGATGAGCGTGGGTGCCGTCTGCTGGCCGTATTATTTGAAAAACCGCAAGGTGCCGGTGCAGCAGTTCTTCCGAGACACCATCGCCCTTTGCCCTGGCGTCGAGGCGCGATTGGCCGGCGCGGAGTTGGTGTCGGAGGTGACCGCCACCGGCAACTACTCCTATCAATCGAGCCGGATGCGGGGCGACAACTATTTGCTGATTGGCGATGCCTTCGCCTTCATCGATCCGGTATTTTCCAGCGGTGTCCATCTCGCGCTCAACAGCGCCTTCGAAGGCGCCGATACCGTTGATGCGGTCTTGCGCAATCCAGCCGCCGCGGTGGCCCGCATGGCAGGTTTCGAACGGACCGTGCGGCGTGGACTCAAGACCTTTTCCTGGTTCATCTACCGCATCACCACGCCGGTCATCCGGGACCTGGTGTTGCATCCCCACAATCGCTGGCGGATCAAGGACGCGGTAATTTCGCTGCTGGCCGGCGATTTGTTCCGAGGTACGCCCGTGGGTCCTCGCCTACTGATCTTCAAGGCGATCTATTATTTGAAGACAGTGTTCGACCCTCAGACCAGTTATGCCGCCTACAAGCGCCGCCGCAACAACATCGCCGTCTGAAGCGCGCCCGCGGCACGGTTCCGTGAGCATCCCCTCCCGATCCATCAGTTCCGCTCCTGCCGTCGGCACGGGGGCGCCGTCGTTGCTGGTCCTTCGTGACGGTGGCGTGGCGCTGACGGCGAATCAGCAGGAACGGCTGTTGGGGTTGGTACGCTTTCGGCCGGCGACGACCGCAGCTGGCGCCGGCTGGCCGGAGGCCGCGGTTCCGCTTCCGTCCCTGGCCGGCAGTGAACTCACCGAGGCGTGGATCGGAGTCGCCCCGGCCCGATACGGGAGCGCCGGGACGGTTGCCTATGGCCATGACGGAACCGTGCTGTTCGCCTGTTGCCAGCAAGAAGGGGGGGCAGGGGAACTGCCGGAGCGGGTCACTCACCGATCCTACCGGGCGCTGCTCGATACCGCTCGCGAACAGGGTTATCCCTATCTGTTGCGGGTTTGGAACTATTTTCCGGACATCAACGGGGAACTCGCCGGATTGGAGCGCTACCAGCGCTTCTCGCTGGGACGGTACCAGGCTTTGGAGGAGGCCGGTTACCGCTTCGGCAGCGATCTGCCGGCCGCCAGTGCGGTCGGATCGCGCTTGGACCAGGGGTATTGCCTCTATTTGCTGGCGGCGCGTCAACCCGGTCTGCAAATCGAGAATCCTCGCCAAGTCAGCGCCTATCGTTATCCGGCGCAATACGGTCCGCGCAGTCCCTCTTTTGCGCGGGCGACTCTGGCGGAGTTCGCCGGAGAACAGCTGCTGTTCGTGTCGGGCACGGCCAGCATCGCCGGCCATGCCAGCCTTCATCAGGGTGATCCCGCAGCCCAGTTGGCGGAAACCCTGCTCAACATCCAGACCTTACTGGACCAGCCGACCTTGGGCTGCCGGCAGGACTTGGCAACGCTGGGAGACGCCGGCGATTTCAAAGTTTATTTGCGCCATGCCGGCCACGCCGATGTGGTGCGCGAAAAACTGGCAGCAACCCTCCATCCGGAATCTTCGGTGATTTATCTGGAGGGGGATATCTGCCGCAGCGACCTGCTGCTGGAAATCGAGGCGGTCATCCGGTTGCGCTGAGCCGACCCCGAGGCTGATGTGCAGGAGCCGGAACGGAACTGCGCCGGGCATTGCCTACAACCATCCAGATCTGAAACGCCTATCGGAGTCATATATGCCGCAACTCACCGCCGCGGAGCTCGATGTAGCCCGCCTGATCGTCGAGTCGCTCAACCTGGAGACGGACCCGGAATCCATCGAGCCGGAGGCGCCGTTGTACCGGGAAGGTCTCGGCTTGGATTCCATCGACATGCTGGAACTTTCCCTGGTGATCTCAAAGAAGTTCGGCTTTCAGATCAAATCTGATGATCCGGACATCACTGCGATTTTTTCGTCGCTGCGATCACTGACGGAGGTAATCGGCAAGCGGCGGACCCACTGACCGCCAACGACCTTGGTCTTCCGCATCGTCATTTCGGCTGGCTTGCTGCTGGGGCTGCCGCTGTTTTCATACCTCGCGCTGCAGCAGGGCGTGTCTCCGGTTTGGTTCGGCGCGGCGGATTTCGCTCTGGCGACCGCGGTGCTGGTCGCCCTGTTGGCCCGTCGGGATCGATCGTCCCTCATCAGTTTGCTCGCGGTTTCTCTGGCGTCGGCGGCCGCGGCTGCGGCACTATACCGTTACCGGCCCGATATTCTGGTCTTCCTGCCGAGCATATTCATTTATGCCGCCCTCGCCTTGCTGTTCCAGAATACCCTGGGAGCGAATCGGGAGCCTCTGATCACCCGATTTGCGCGACTCGAACGGGATGGCCGGCTACCGGCGGTGCTGGCCGCCTACACCCGTCGGCTGACTCTGGGGTGGACGCTGTTCTTTTACGCACTGTTGGTGCAATCGGTGCTGTTGGCTTGGTTGACCACGCCCGAAACCTTTCTGCTGTTCGCCAATACCCTGAACTATGTGCTGGTAGCGGCCTTTTTCCTGATTGAATATGTGTATCGGCGGATTCGTTACCACCAGTTTCCCCATGCATCGCCGCTGGGCTTCATCCGCATGCTGATCAACAACCGCGTGATCGGCGGCGGCGAACATTCCTGATTCAACGTGACGCCGCCGTCTGTGGAGTTCGCCGTAGCGCCGGATCATCCGGCGTTGCCTGGGCATTTTCCCGGCAACCCGATCGTGCCCGGCGTGATGATCCTGGATCGGGTCTTGGCGCCGGTTTATCGTGAGCATCCGGATCGCCAGATCGAGTTGGTTCAGGCAAAGTTCAGTTCTCCCCTGAAGCCGGGGGAAGTCTGCCGTATCGATTTCGTCCCTGATCGGAGCGGTGGCCTGAGGTTCGAGTGTCACAGCGGCGGCCGGCAGATCGCCAGCGGCCTGCTGCGATTGGAGCAGGCTTCATGAGCCACAGCTGGACCCGGCTGAGGGAGCGCAGCAGCGATTTCTGGCTCAGCACCATCGTCTGGATCGCACTGCGGCTCGGACGGCCCGTGGCGCGTGCGCTGCTGTATCCCATCGCGGGCTATTTTCTGCTGCATTCCGACCGGAGCCCCAGCATCGGCTGGTTTCGCCGGGTGCTGGGACGACCGCCGACCTGGAAGGATCTGTTCCGCCACTACTTGGTGTTCTCCGAAACCATACTGGACCGGGTTTTCGTGTTCGCAGGGCGCGACAGCTTCTTCAAGATCGAGGCGGAAGGCATCGAAGTGCTGGAGCGTTATGCTTCCAGCGGTCGCGGCTGCCTGTTGGTGGGCGCCCATCTGGGCAGCTTCGAGATACTCCGGGCGCTGGGACGCAGCCGTGGCGGTCTGAATATCAAGGCCTTGGCCTATGGCGAGAACTCCCCCAAGATCAACGCCATCTTTCGGCGCATCAATCCGCAACTGTTCACCGACGTGATCGAGATGGGCAGTCCTGCCGCCCTGCTGGGGGTGGATGAACAGGTTAGCCGGGGCGGCATCGTCGCCCTGCTGGGGGATCGAAGCGTCCATGGAGAAAAGCGGGTATTGTGCGATTTCTTCGGGGAGCCGGCCTGGTTTCCGGCATCGCCGGTGCTGCTGGGCAGCCTTCTGAAAGTGCCGGTGGTCCTGTTTTACTGTTTGCGCCGCGGCAATGCCCATTACCAGGTCCATTTCGAACTGCTGGGGGAAGATCTCAGGCTCGATCGCGCTCGCCGCAATGAGGAAATCGCACAATGGATGCAGCGCTACGCCGACCGGCTGGAGCACTATAGCCGGTTGGCGCCGGAAAACTGGTTCAACTTCTACGATTTTTGGGACCGTTCCGGCGACTGATCCGGCCTGGCTCCGCGGTGCGGCGACAGATCCTGACGGGGCCGGTATACTGCGGCACCTTCTCAATCCCTCACCCCTTGATCCTATCGATGGAAACCCAGTTTTCTCAAATCATCCAGGCCATCGGCGAGGACGTGACCCGCGAGGGCCTGGCCGACACCCCCAAGCGCGCGGCTTCCGCGTTCAGGTTTCTCACCCGCGGCTATGGCCAGACGCTGGACGAGGTGATCAACCAGGCCATTTTTCAGGCGGATACCGAAGACATGGTGATCGTCAAGGATATCGAACTGTATTCCCTCTGCGAGCATCATCTGCTGCCTTTCATCGGCAAGTGCCACGTGGCCTATCTGCCGAAAGGCAAGGTGCTGGGCCTGTCCAAGGTGGCGCGGATCGTCGACATGTATGCCCGTCGCCTGCAGATCCAGGAGCGGTTGACCAAGCAGATCGCCGATGCCCTCCAGGTCGCCATCAATCCCCGGGGCGTGGCGGTGGTCATCGAAGCGAAACATTTGTGCATGATGATGCGCGGCGTGGAGAAGCAGAACTCCGTGATGACCACGTCGTCCATGGTCGGCATTTTTCGTGAGCACATCAGCACCCGCTCGGAATTTCTCAATCTGATCAACCGCTGAGGTGGTCATGGCGACAGAGCAGGGCAAGACCGGAATTCTGCTGGTCAACCTGGGGACCCCGGAAGCGCCGACCCCGGCGGCGGTGCGCCGCTACCTGGCGGAGTTTCTTTGGGATCCGCGCGTGGTGGAAATTCCGCGCGCCATCTGGTGGCTCATCCTCCACGGCATCGTGCTGCGCGTGCGGCCGCGCAAGTCCGCCAAGGCCTATCAGGCGATCTGGACCGAACGGGGTTCACCGCTGATGGCCGGATCGGAAGCCCTAGCCGATGCGATCGCTAAACGCTTGCTCGACGCTGGGCGCGATGACTGCGTGGTTGCCGTCGCCATGCGCTATGGCCGCCCGGCGGTGGCGGAACGGCTGGAATCGCTGCGGGCCCAAGGCGTGACACGATTGGTGGTCCTGCCCCTGTACCCGCAGTATGCCGCCGCGACGACCGCATCCACCTTCGATGCGGTGAACAAAGTGTTGGGGGGCTGGCGCTATATCCCGGAGCTTCGCTTCATCAGCGACTACCACAGCGATCCCGGCTATATCCGGGCGTTGGCGGATTCCGTCCAAGACCACTGGCGGAAACAGGGCCGGGGCGAATTGCTGTTGCTGTCGTTTCACGGCTTGCCGGCGCGCTCGCGGCGGCAGGGCGATCCGTATTACGACCAGTGTTTGCGAAGCGCGGATCTGTTGGCGGCGGAACTGGGACTGGCGGCGGATCGCTGGAAGGTGGTGTTCCAGTCGCGGTTCGGCAGCGAGGAATGGCTCAAGCCCTATTGCGTCGAGGTTTTGCAGGAACTGCCGTCCACCGGGGTGAAATCGGTGGATGTGATCTGCCCCGGGTTCTCCGTCGATTGCCTGGAAACCCTGGAGGAAATCGCCATCGCCAACCGGGAGGTGTTTCTGGAAGCCGGCGGCGAGCGCTACCGCTACATTCCGGCGCTCAACGCCGGCGAGCCCCATGCCCAGGCCCTCGCGAGCCTCATCGCCCGCCAGTTGAATTGAACTCGGGGCGGGTTTCACCCGCCGTTGGGCTGGGTGGTGGCTAAAGCGGCTTCGGGGCTTCCTCGCCGTTTACCGGTCGCCCCGATAGAACAGCCGGAATACTTCCAGCAGGGAAGCTTCCGCCTCGGCAATCACCGCCTTGATCTGGGTCCTGGCGAAGGGGATCAGCGACCAGACGGGCGCATCCTCCAGCAGCAATTCTTCGAGCAGGTCGGTATTCATGGGATCAACGGCGGCCAGGATGGCGGCGAGATGGACCACGGCCACCTCCTGGGGGAACTCTGCCGCATCGGCCGGCCGCTCGTGGTATTCCAGGGTCGCAATCACCGGCTCCGGCAAGCGCCATAGCCGTGCCAGCTCGGCGCCGACTTCGTAATGATCCAGACCGATCACCCGGCGCTGGGCCATATGCTCGGAAATGTTTTCTACCCGCGACTGCAACAAGGCGGCGCGAGCCAGTTCCGGAAGGCGGTGGTAGATCACCAAACGGCCGATTTCATGGAGCAGGCCAGCGATGAACAGCTCCTGTAAACGCTTGCCATCGGGGTGATATTTCCCCAGCGTCTTGGCGATCAAAGCACAGCGGACGCTGATCATCCAATACTGGCGCATGGAGATGAGGCCATTGGGAAGAGCGGAAAAGCGATCGATGACTAGTGTTGCCAATACCAGGTCGCGTAGCTCGCGGAAACCCACGATATTGACCGCCTGGGGAATCGAAGCGATCCGGGTCGGGAAGCCGTAGTAGGAACTGTTGACGATCTTGAGCAGTCGCGCTGTCAAGCCTGGGTCGTTTTCGATGAGTCGGGCGACGTCGGCGAGCGTATTGGACGGATTGTTGATGACTTGGGTGATCTTATGGAAAACGTCCGGCGGAGATGCCAGCTGCACATTGCCGGCAAGCAGTTCGCGCACGTTGATGAGGTTCGTCGGTCCAGCCATGGTTCCAATTCGAGGGGGAAACAGATTCTTCTGTAAGTTTTCTTTGCCGGTTACCGAACCCGGCGTTTTTATCTATAGTTATTCGACCGTTCCATTATAGTCATTAAATTTGTGTAAATAGGTTTTCCGATTGATCGGCATGCCTGACTACGAATAAGCCCATGTCTGATGACTGGTTGTCGCGACAACTAATACTGATTGGAGAGCCGGAAGAATCAAGAGCCACGGAATTGGTGAATCAGCTGACCCGGCGGGGGGTGGGCGCGATCCGCGTATTCCGGCGCGGTGGAGAATTGGCCGAGAGTCTGGGGTCGGACTCGCTGTCGCTGTCTCAAGCCAGTCTCATCATTTTGAACCGGAATCTCCCCAACGTCGATTGGGACAGTCTCCATGCCGCGGCAGTCAGGTCGCCGGACGATGGCGTCAACGTGCCGGTCATCGTCTATGGTGATCGCCCTCCGGGGCTGCGGCGAAGCCGGCGGTTGAACAGCTGGGAAGGCCACGGCCTCAGTTTCCTCGAAACACCGCTTAACCTGAATTGCCTGCTCCCTTTGATTCAACTCAGCCTGACCCTGTTCCAGGAGCGCTGCGCGCGGCGCAGCCAGGATGCCCAATTGCTGGAGGAACTGGCGGAGCGGCGGATCATGGAGGCTCGGCTGAAATATCTGGTGGCGCATGATGAACTGACCGGACTGGCCAACCGGCGCAGTCTGGAAGAACACCTTCAAGGACTGCTGACGGCGTCGCCGGCGCGGCCGCAAGGTGGGGCATTGCTCTATCTCGACATCGATCGCTTCAACATCATCAATGACCTGGAAGGCCATGCCAGCGGCGACCGGTTGTTGGTGGAGGTCGTCGAACTGCTGCGTTCCAGCCTGCGGGAGGAATACCTCGCCGCCCGCATCGGTGCTGACGAGTTCTGCATCTTCATCGATCAGATCAATCCTGCCCTGGCGGTGGTGATCGCCGAACAGTTGCGCCGTCAGTTGGACGGCTATCGGTTCGCCGCCGGGTATGACAATTACCGGATTTCCGCCAGCATCGGCGTGCTGCCGCTGGCGTCGGTGTGTTCCGAGGAACTGCATGCCAGCGAGATCATCTCCCGCGCCCACCAGTCCTGTTACGTTGCCAAGTCTCACGGGCGCAACCGCATTCATCTCTACAGCGACAGCGACAGCGATGTTTCGGCCCGCCGCATTGACGTGACCTGGGCGCCCATGCTGCGCGAGGCCCTGGCCGACAACCGATTCTTTCTGGTGTTCCAGCCGGTGGTGCGGCTTGCCGACGGCGCCATCACGCATTATGAGGTGCTGATCCGGATGCGCGATCGCAGCGGCAAGGTGTTTTATCCGGGCGATTTCATCCCGGTGGCGGAGCGCATGGGGCTGGTCATTCTGATTGACCGCTGGGTGCTGGACAGCGCCATCGACTTTCTGTGTTCGCTGCCGGATGACCGGAACGATGTCTGCCTGACCATCAACCTTTCCGGACATAGTTTCGGAGAAGCCGAACTACCAGGTATCATACAGGAGAAGCTCGGCAGCACCGGGATTGAACCGGGCCGGCTGACTTTCGAGATCACCGAGACAGCCACTGTGGCGAACCACCAGCGTTGCAGGGAAATGATCGGTCGCATTCGGGCTTTGGGTTGCCATTTTGCGCTGGACGATTTCGGGTCCGGCTTCAGTTCCTTCGATTACGTCAAGAAGTTTCCTGTGGATTATTTGAAGATCGATGGTCAGTTCATTCAGAACTTGGTGCACGATGAAACGGATCAGGTGCTGGTAAAAGCCATGATTGCCATCGCGCGCAAGCTGGAAAAGAAGACGATCGCCGAATTTGTCGACGACGTACGGGTACTGGGCATGCTCCAAAGCCTGGGAGTGGATTTCGCGCAAGGCTACCTGCTGGGGCGGCCGGAACCCTGCCTGCTGACGTCCCGCAGCATTCCCATCCACGAAATGACGCGCGGTCTCAAAAAGGCGACATTCCTCAATTGAACCGGCGTTTTCCCCCCGTCTTTCCCTAAAGCATGAAAATACACAGGCCGGGCTCGCGCTCTACCGGCCGTAGCGCAATCCGCTCGGCATTCCTCGGAATGCTGAAACGCTTGGTCGTTTTGGTCGTGCCGGTGCTGCTGGTCGCACTGGTCGGCTACATCGGTTACCAGGATTATTTCGTTCGTCAACAGTTCGAAGGCAAGCGTTGGGCCCTGCCGGCCAGGGTCTATGCCAACCCGGTGGAGTTGTTTGCCGGTGCCGAAATCGATGCAAATCGCCTGGCGCGGCTGTTGGATCAGCTGAAATATCGCAACGACCCCGCTTTGTCGTCGCAGGGTAGCTATTCCCGGCGCGGCGACGAACTGGTCCTCAGCACGCGCGAATTTCCCTTCTGGGACAAGGTCGAAAGTCCCCGCAAAGTGCGCGCCCGCTTCGCCGATGGACAGTTGGTGGCGCTGGATGACGCGGAGGAAGGCGGTTCGGTTCCGATCCTGCGGCTGGAGCCGGTGCAGATCGGCAGCTTTTATCCGGCCCTCAAGGAAGACCGGGTCCTGATCAAGCTGGATCAGGCGCCAAAGATGCTGCTGAACGCGTTGTTCTCGGTGGAAGACCGCGACTTCTACGAACATTTCGGAGTCTCTCCCAAGGGAATTTTGCGGGCAACCCTGGCCAATCTCCGCGCGGGAGGGATGGTGCAGGGTGGCAGTACCATCACCCAGCAGTTGGTGAAGAATTTCTATCTCACCTCGGAGCGCTCGCTGCTGCGCAAGCTCAACGAGATTCCGCTGGCGCTGATCCTGGAAGCACGCTACAGCAAGGACGAGATCCTTGAGGCTTATCTCAACGAAATCTATCTGGGCCAGGACGGCGCCCGCGCCATCCACGGCTTCGGCTTAGCCAGCCAGTATTACTTCAGCCGTTCTCTGGACGAGCTGGAACTGCACCACATGGCGCTGCTGGTGGCACTGGTGAAAGGGCCTTCGGTGTATGATCCGATCCGTTCGCCTGACAAGGCGCTCAAGCGCCGCAATCTGGTACTCGACGAAATGGTTGCGATGGGACATCTGGACCCTCCGGATGCCGCAGCGGCCAAGGCCAAGCCGTTGGACGTGGTGAAGGATCCGCACCAGGCGATCAGCCGCTATCCTGCCTTCCTTGATTTGGTGAAGCGCCAGCTGCAGCAGCAATATCGGAACGAAGATCTGACCTCGGAAGGGCTCAAGGTATTCTCCACCCTGGACGTTGAGGCGCAGGATGCGCTGGAGGCGGCCATCGATTCGACCCTGAAGAAGCTCGACCAGCAGACCAAGTCCACCAATCTGGAAACCGCCGCGGTGGTGACCCGCCGCACCACCGGGGAAATCGCGGCCTTGGCCGGCGCGCGCGATGCCCAGTCGGCTGGCTACAACCGGGCGCTGGATGCGGTTCGGCAGATCGGATCGCTGTACAAGCCGGTGGTGTATCTGACCGCGCTGGCCGATCCGACCCACTACAGCCTGGTGACGCCGCTGCAGGATACCTCACTGCGCATCGCCAATCCGGGCGGAGGGCCCTGGAGTCCCAAGAACTACGACGGACGCGAACACGGCATCGTGCCGCTGCATTCGGCCCTGGCCAATTCCCTCAACCTGGCGACGGTGCACTTGGGGATGGGGGTCGGGGTGGATCACACGGTCGAAACCCTGCACAACCTCGGGGTGGAGCGGGATCTGCCTGCTTTCCCGGCCACCTTGCTGGGTACTGGGGAGCTGACCCCCATGGAGGTCACTCAGATGTACCAGACCCTGGCCAACGACGGTTTCGTCACGCCGCTGCGGGCAATCCAAGCCGTGGTGGCGAAGGATGGCGCGCCGCTGCAGCGCTATTCGCTGGACGTCAAGCAGAGCGTCGACCCGGCCGCGGTATTTCTGGTCAACACAGCCTTGCAGGAAGTGGTGCGCGACGGCACCGCCCGTTCCGCCCTCAAGCAGATTCCGGAAAGCTTCAACGTGGCCGGCAAGACCGGCACGACCAATGATTTGCGCGACAGTTGGTTCGCCGGATTCTCCGGGGATTTTCTCGGTGTGGTGTGGATCGGCCGCGACGATAACCAGCCCGCCAAGCTGACCGGGGCGCAGGGAGCCCTGCAGGTATGGGCCGCCACCATGAAGAGGCTAAGTCGCGAACCGCTGGAACTGGAACCGCCGGAGAACATCGAGTGGGTCTGGGTCGACCGCAACAATGGCCTCCGGGCCAGCGAGGCCTGCGACAGCGCCGCCCGCTACCCCTTCGTGACCGGTTACGGTCCTAGCGAGTATTCGCCCTGTGCCGGCGGCGAATCGTCTAGCGATCTGATCGACCAGGCGGGGTCGGTGCTGAAGGGATTGTTCTGAGTAGACCGCCGGGTGGATTAGTCCCGTAGGATGGATTAGACGCGCACCGTGGATCCGCCGGCGGTTTCCTCGGAGTCCGCGCGCGTCGTAATCCATCGTTCGGGCAAGGCGCCGAACCACCGGGGCGCCCGCAAACGGTGGGTTACGCTGCGCTCCGACTGCCAATGCAGGGGCAAGGCCTTCCGCGCACAGCTAACCCACCCTACGGTTTGGTTTGAGCCGCTTTCGGCTTGGTCGGAAAACACTGCTCGGCGGCTTCTGCCTTGGTTTTCTTCAACAGGCTGCGCAGCTTGTCCGACTGGGGCGGGTCGCGGAACTCGGCGCCGCGTTCGCCGGGGGTGTTGAACAAATAGGTAAAGGCCTGGGCCTGGTCGAAATCCTCGTGGCTCATCTTGCCGGCGATGTAATCCACCGCGCAGGTGCAGTGGTAGAGGTTGTCGTAATTCTGGCCGCCGTGATCCTGCATGCATTGCAGCACGTACTCGACCCGCGACAGGGTCGGGAAATCGTTGGTGGGCTTGGCGACGGTTTCCTTGGGCGTTTCGGCCGGGTTGGATGGCTGCGTGGGTTGGGTGCTGCAGCCGGCCAGGGCGAAGGAGGCGATCAACAGGGAGCGGGTGGCGAGACGGATGGTCATGACGGATTCCATGGGATTACAGGCGGCTGGCATGATAGGACAGCGGCGGTTGACGGCGCAACGCGGGCGTCATTGCTCCACGGCGAACTCGACGATGCGCCTGAGCTTGTCGTTCATGCGGAGGAAGAAGGCGTCCAGCTTGGGATTGCCGGTATCCACCGGCAACAGGTGGGTGGCCACGAAAACCTGGCCATCCTGGGCTCTGACGGAGACGTTGCAGGGCATGTAGTTCACCGCCGCCGGCGACATTTCCAGCATCTCCTTGGCCAGGGTCAGGTTGCAGAACTGGATGGCATCGTAATCCGGAAAGGCGATGTTGTCGCGGCTGCGGATCACGCTGCCGATGTGGTTGTGGCCGGTGATGCGGAAGTTCTGTTCGGTGATGGCCACTTCCAGTTCCGCCAGCACGTCGGCGTAAGGTTTGCCGGTGGCCCGTTCGTACCATTCCGGTTTCGGAGCCTGGGCGGCGCAGCCGGCCAACGTCATCAGCAGCATGCCGATTCCGACTCCGCGCTGGATGGGCGCAGAAAGCCGGTGAGCGATCGGTGGGGAAGGGCGGTTCATAGGTGATTCCAATGACCAATGACTCAGAGCTTATCCGCCGGGCGCCCGATCCGGCAACGGTCACCGGCGTGGTGCTCGCGGGTGGCGAGGCCCGCCGCATGGGCGGCCGCGACAAGGGCCTGCTGGAACTGGCGGGCCGCCCGCTGGCGGCCTACGCCCTTGAAGCCTTAAAGTCCGTGGCTGGCACCGTGTTGGTCAGCGCCACCCGCAACCTGGGGGACTATATCGCCTTGGGCTATCCGGTGATTTCCGACCGCGCCGGCGGCTTTCGAGGCCCCCTGGCGGGGCTGCTCAGCGGCATGGAATCCACCGCCACACCGGATCTGGTCGTGGTGCCCTGCGACTGTCCCCTGCTGGATGCGGTGGTCCTTCGCCGCATCCTGGCAGCCTTGGCCGATCAGTCCGTGGACATCGCCGTGGCCCACGACGGCCAGCGCTTGCAGCCGATGGTGATGGCCCTGCGGACCGATCTGTCCGACAGCGTGGAGAGCTTCCTCGAGCAAGGGGAGCGCCAGCTCAAGCTGTGGCTGAAACGTCACCGCTGGGTGGCTGTGGATTGTAGCGATCGCGCCGAGGCCTTCGAGAACGTCAACACTCCGGAAGACCTGGCGCGGGTCGAAGACCGACTGCGGCGGCGCGCCGGTACGCCCCCGCAGCCTGGGTAAAGCTCATACCGCCGCTAGTCCGACGATGTTGTAGCCGGCATCCACGTACATGATCTCGCCGGTAATGCCGGACGCCAGGTCGGAACACAGGAAGGCGGCGGCATTGCCGACTTCCTCGATGCTGACGTTTTTGCGCAGCGGCGCCGCGTTTTCCGCCTTGCTCAGCATTTCCCGGAAGTTGTTGATGCCGGAGGCCGCCAAGGTGCGGATGGGGCCGGCGGAAATGGCGTTGACCCGGGTGCCTTCCGGCCCCAGCGATACCGCCATGTAGCGCACGTTGGCCTCGAGGCTGGCCTTGGCGATGCCCATGACGTTGTAGTTGGGAATGGCCCGTTCGGCACCCAGATAGGTCAGCGTCAGCAACGAGCCGTTGCGTCCTTCCATCAGCTTGCGGCCGGCCTTGGCCAGGGCGGTGAAGGAGTAGGAACTGATGTCGTGGGCGATGCGGAAGTTATCGCGGGTCACCGCATCCACGTAGGAACCGTCCAGCGCCTCGCGCGGAGCGAAGGCCACCGAGTGGACGATGCAGTCCAGCCCGTCCCAGCGCTCGCCGAGCTGAGCGAAGACCGCCTCGATCTCGGGGTCGCTGGCGACGTCGCAGGGCAGCACGATGGAAGAACCGCATTCCCCGGCCAGTTTCTCGACCCGTTCCTTCAGCTTTTCCCCCTGATAGGTAAAGGCCAGTTCGGCGCCTTCGCGCTGCATGGCGGCGGCGATGCCGTAAGCGATGGAGCGGTTGCTGGCCACGCCGACGATCAACACCTTCTTGCCTTGCATGAGTCCCATGGTGGTTCCTCTCTGTTGTTATTGGTGGGGCGGGGGTTGTGGCCGCGGCGGAGCAAGGGACCGGTCCGCCCGGCGATGGCCGGCAAGTATCTCCGGGAAGTTCCAAGCTGTCCAGCGTGCGGGGCTTGCGTATAATGTCCGGCGCCGCTTCCGACCGATGCCATGGAGCCTGTCGTCCTGTTTCCCTGCCGAGTTTCCGCCCTCGCGGCTGTCTTGTGGCTGGTCGTCCTGCTGGCGCTGGGAGGCTGCGATGGGCGCTCTCCCAACAATCCCTACCCGGCTGAAGACGACGGCCGCAATCTGCTGTATTCGTCTTTCACCGAGCGGCCCAAGCATCTGGATCCGGCCCGCGCCTACAGCTCCAACGAGTACGAGATTCTGGGCCAGGTTTACGAACCGCTGTACCAGTACCACTATCTGAAGCGCCCCTACGCGCTCATCCCGCAATCGGCCGCGGATCTGCCGCAGATCCGCTATCTGGACTCGGCAGGGCAGGAATTGGCCGCGGATGCGGTGGCGGAGAACATCGCCGTTAGCGAGTACAACATCACCCTCAAGCCGGATGTCCGGTACCAGCCCCATCCGGCATTTTCCAAGGCGAGCGACGGTCGTTTCCGGTATCACGCGTTGACCGAGTATGACCTGGACGGGATCGGGGCGCCGCGGGATTTCGCCGAGCCCGGAACCCGCAGCCTGACCGCCGAGGACTTCGCCTACGCCATCAAGCGGCTGGTTCATCCCCAGCTGCATTCGCCCATCGCCGAAATGATGAAGGAGCACATCGTCGGCTTGAAGGAGCTGAGCGACCGGGTGGAGGCGGATTTCCGCAAGGC
>VEPB01000174.1 GCA_012026715.1 Methylococcaceae bacterium
GCCACGCCGGTCATCGTCGAAGAACTGCGAGGTGAGGCCGATGGTGAAATAGTCGTTGGGATATTCACTTTCGCCCGAGCCCGGCGCGGCGATGGGATTCACGTCGAGAATGGCGTGGTAGCGGTTAGGCTCGGCGATCCCCGCGCACTGCAGGACCTGGGCCCAGCGGTGCAGTGTCATGTTGTTGAGATAATCCGCCGTGCGATAGGCGACGATGGGCGGGTAATGCATGAGGATCACCGCCCGCTGGTTGGCCAGGGGCATCCCCAAGGGCAGGCAGGGCAGCCATTCGGAGGGGCCGTCGCTGCGGTTGACCGGATAACCGGCCATGGGATTCCAGCCCGGGGTACGCTTGCAAGCATCGGCACCCTTGCGCGCCAGCCCGCCGTGGCCCTGATCCAGCATCGCCGCGTGCATGGCGGCAAACTGCTCGGCCTGCTGGGCGAACTCGGGCAAGGGATCGAAGCGGATGCGGTAGCCGTCGACTTCCCGGCTCACCTGCAGCGAACCTTCGCGAATGCCGATGCCATCCTGTTGCAGCGAGGTGGCGGTGAAGCGGGCGATGACATCCGCCACCGTGTTCAGGCCGAGCGGCTGCCGGATTGTTGTCTTGATAAGGTCGGGTTGCGGGTAGAGCCGTTCCTGATAGCGCCTGTTGCCAGGCAGCGCGTACTGAATCACTGCATCACCTCCATGCCGGGCCGGGATAGGTTGCGCGTGGCGCGTCGAGCCACGACCGCCGCTAGTATCGAGGCAAGTCCCGGCCGCCGCAACGCGGAGCACGCATCCAGCGAATTCCGTTAGTTTTGACGGCGCCAGCGGCGGGCGAACGCTTGCCGGATAGCGGACTTGTCCCAATCCCAGACCATACGGAGTTGAACCATGTCGGTAAAAACGGATCACGGCGCCATCGAAGCGGCTCGTCACGGCCATGAGCGCAGCCCGGAGTGGCCGCGGGTCGAGAAGGAGCACTTGCTGAAGCAGCCCCATTGCGTTGCCTGCAAACCGGGCACCAACACCGGCGCCGGCCTCCAGGTCCACCACATCTTCCCGTTCCATTACTGCATCGCCCTGGGCCGGCCCGACCTGGAACTGGACGACCGCAACCTGATCACCCTGTGCGAGACCGAAGCCGGCAAGCCGGCCCAGAATCATCATCTGCTGATCGGCCACCTGGACGACTTCAAGTCCTCCAACCTGCGGGTCTCCCACGACGCGACGGAAACCTTTTTCGGCATGAGCGAGGCCGACATCAAGACCGATCACCGCTGGCTGCTGGAGAAGGTTTCGCGCCTCAAGCCGCTGGATCAGATGACCGACCAGGACAAGGCCGATTTCAAGCAGGCGATGGACGCGGCCTTTCCCAAGGCGGGATGAACTCGCAAGGCTGGCTCGGCGCTCCGCCGGCGGCAAAATTCCGCGGCGCCGGACCCACTGGGATCAGCGATTGACCATTCGGTCGATTGCGCATGCCGCAGCCCAACAGGATGGCCGGGACCTCGCCCGGCGTCATGCAGAACTTTGCCGGAGGCGCTTGTTGACGCGGGCTGATGGTCTATCCTAACTGGATGATTGATATCGTGCTTTAGGCCAAAGGTATGGCCACAATCGGTTCAACCGTTGCGAGTCCCCATGGAGGCCCGTCATGGCACCTACAGAACTCAGTGAGCATTCGCTGGCTTTGCCGGCGAACGCCGACCCGGCTTCCTCCGCCACCCCGCAGGAGGACTTGGAGATTTTGCTGATTACCGTGGATGACCGCGTTCTGGGCATCCAGCTCGATCAGGTTCATCACATCGCCGAAATGCCCCGCGATTTTGCCGGTCTTGGCGATTGCTCGCAGTATTTCGTATTCCAGGACAAGCCGCTGGATTATGTTTCCCTCTGGAACCACCTAAAACTGAGATCGGCATATACCGAGTATGAGGAGATCATCGCGCTGTTTCCCCAGCGCTGCCAGGACCATGAAGATTGGCTTACCGCCCTGGCAGAGTCGATCCGTACCGGCGCTCCATTCGCGAAGGCCCGGAGCCGCGCGAATGCGCCGTTGGCAAGTGGTACTACAACTACCATCCACACGATCAGCAATTGGCTGGAATATTGAGACAATTCGAGGAACCGCACGCGGAAATACACGGTTTGGCCGACCGATTGCTGGAGCAAGCCGGAAAGGGAGGCCGCGCGGAAGCCCTGGGAACCCTCGATTACGTTCGAGAAACCACCCTCGCCAAGTTGAACTATTTGTTTAGTTCCACGGAGGCCTTGCTCAAGCAGCTAATCCGGCGCGTCGTGGTCATCGTCGGCGGGAAGGACGCCAGTTGCGCATTGGGTGCCGACGGAATCCGGGAGATCATCAACGTGAAACCCAGCCAGCTGACGTGGCTCCAACGCCCGGCAGACGCCGACTGCGACACGCAAACCATCGCCGGCTTGATTATCCTGGACGACGGGTCGGTGGCCTCCATCATGAATTGGCGTCCCTTGTGCCAGGAGCTTGAGGCGGCCCGATAATTTCGCTGCTTTGACCGCCGCAACGGCGCGTCATCGGGAAAACTCGGGCTGCCCCAAGGATCTGCTTTTTCGGAACTTCACTCCCGCGCTGCGGCGGCCGCTGCAAACAGCATGTCGCGCTGGCCCGCCACGTAGAGCAACACGTTCTTGACGGCCTTCACCACCGCCCGCGGCGTGATGGTGGCGCCGGTGAATTGATCGAAGGAGCCGCCGTCCCGCTTGACGCGC
>VEPB01000541.1 GCA_012026715.1 Methylococcaceae bacterium
CAGCGAACCGCCGATGGCCTCCAGCACCAGGAACGACACGGAGCCGAAGGCCGTGTTGGCCACCCGGAACTCCGACCACTTGCGGAACGACCGGGGGGTAAAGCGCAGCGCATAGTCTTCCAGGGTCTCGTTGGCGACCCAGGCGTTGTAATCGCGCCGGACTTTGGCAACGGTTTGCTGACTGCGGCGTTCCACGCTTCTTGTTGTTTTCAGTTGAACGGGCGTGACCGGGAGGGGCTGCGGGAGGCAGCCAACCTCCGGTACACGCAAATTGTGGGCCGCTGGCCGCTAGTTCGGATTTTCAGCCGGGTGCGGGTAGGGCTGTTTGGTAACTCGTTGGTGCATCAGCGCTTAATTTCTCCGTGGCGGTGCCGGGCATTGACCGGCTGCGGCGTCCATGACCTTTCGCACCGGATCTGACCGCGCCGAGCGCCGTGATCAGGTGCGAACTGCACTCATTTGGCGCGCGTCCGTGCCCTTCACTATTTCCGCTCGTAGCCGAATTCCAGGATCACCGGGACCCCCTGGTTATGGATGATGAGCTGCTTGCGGCTGTCGGTTTCCTTGGCGGTGGTTTCGGTGCGGATCGTGGATGCCGGAGCTCCCTTTTTCGTGTCCGCGGCTTTGGGCACCGCGACGGCGGGCACGGCCGAGGGGTGCGGTGCCGCATCCGGCTTGTCCCGCACCTCGATGCGGACCTGAGGAATCCAGCTGGGCTCGCCGGCAGCGGCTTTCGATTTCTCGGTCTCTACCTTCAATTCCAGCAACAGGTTGAGGCACACCGTGCCGATGCGGTCGACGTAGTAATCCATGGATGCGGGCGCCGGCTTCCGGCCCAACAAGCTTGCGAAGCCCGGATCCACCGCGAAGTCGCCGGTGAGGGTCACCACGTCCTTGGGTTTGCTGCGGCTGGCCATGGCGCAGGTGATGGGAACCACGTCGGCCTTCTGGAATTCCAGCGAGCGCGGATCGGCATTGCCGAAGCTGAAGCTGAGTCCCGGTGGAGTGCTCTTGTGGGTGATGGCGCCGACGCGGCCTTCGAGGGTATGGGTGGCGCTGCCGCCGCCTATAGCGGTGCCGACCGGATAACCCCAAGTGCTCAGGTTCCTGGCGATGCGTTGGGCCACTTCCGCTTGCGCGGACTCCGGCAGGTCGGGCGCGACGACGGTCAGGCTCAGGCCTTTTACACTGTCGGCGGTGGGCACCACGCCTTGCGGCTTGTTGCCTATGGTGCAGGCGGTGAGGGTTAGGGCTAGAGCTAGAGCTAGAGGGATTGGGGTGATTGGGCGCATGGTGTTCTTCATCTGCCTTTGCTCGAGTCGGGTTGGAATCGCTGCGCGATGGCTTATTTGAGAGTGGGTTCGCGGACCCACGGCCGCGATACTTTTCTTTGCTTGGCCAAAGAAAAGTATCCAAAAGAAAGGCCACCCGACAGTCGCGAAAGCCCCTGCGCTCCTCGCTTTTGGCAGGGGTTGCCTGAAGGGGCTCCTGCCCCTCAGGCAACGAGCCGCCTCCCTGCGGCTCCCCTATCGGGCTGTTCCCGCCAAAAGCTCCGGTGCTCGGCGCGACTGAACGGGGGTGAAGATCAAGAGCCAAAGAGCCTTGCTCGTCATTCCGGCAGGGAGTGCCGGAATCCAGGTGCCAAGGATGGTTTGGCCTATACGTCCCTGTAACCTGGACCCTGGCAATCCATGCCGGGGCGACGAACAAGAAATCCCCTGCAGCCGCGCTGAGCACCGGAGCTTTCAGCAGGATCAGCCCGAAGGGACGCGGCACGGATGCCGCGCGTTGGCAGAGGGCGATGGATCGCCCTTCTGCCGACCCCTGTTGAAAGCGAGGAGCGCAAGGGCTTTCGCGGCTGGGGGCGGCCTTTTCTTTGGGAACGCTGTTTCGCGTCCATCCTGGCGCGAACCCTCCGGGCACGCTCCGCGCGACCAAGTTTGTTCCCGACAAACTTGTCTTTTGGCCGCGCAAAAGACAAATTCGCCTGGAGCGAATTTGGACAGCTGCAAGCTGGCCCGAAGGGCAAAACCCAGGGATGGGTTTTGCAGCGTTCCTCGGCCGTGGGTCCGAGAACCCACATTCAAATCAGCCATCGCGCAGCGATTCCCTATTTGCCTTTCCTGTTGCAGTCCCGGTCTTGCAACCATTTGAATCCAAGTAACTTCCTCCGGCCATACGTCAGATGACGTATTGAGACCCCACCCCCCGAAACCCTGAAATGTCACCGTCCTGACGACGTATTGGGCGTCGTCTCCATGCCGCGCGCAGAGGGTGCGGCGGCGTGGCGGCAGCACCTCGCTGCGACCGGAATCCCGCTTTCCGGAACCTGATCCAAGCGACCCCAGGGGGAACACCATGACAGCTACCCACGTGATTCAACAACGACCCAGCCCGTGGTCGATGCTGGTGCCGGCTGCGGCATTGGCGGCGTTTTCGCTCGGCTACGCGCCTCATTCGGAAGCCGGCGCCACTTTCAAGATCGACGACACCAAATGGATCAGCGTGGGCGCGGGCCTGCGGACCAGCTTCACGGCCCAGGAATCGGCGGCGGGCCGCAACGCCAACAAATGGTCCAACGACTTCAACCTGGACAACATCCGTCTTTACCTGAACGCGCAGATCCACGAGTACATCAAGCTGGAATTCAACACCGACTGCCAGACTTGCGGCAACGGCGGCGAGGTGCGGGTGCTGGACGCCATCGCCAAGGGTGAGTTCAATCCGTACATCAACCTGTGGGTCGGCCGCATGCTGGTGCCGGCGGAACGGCGCGAGATGAACGGTCCGTTCTACAGCGCGGTGTACAACATCTTCGGTGCCGGCACGCCGTTCGAACCGTCCGACTTCAATCTGACCATCAAGAACGATGGCACCTCGGCCGGCTCCTTCGGCCGCGACGACGGTGCGACTTTCTGGGGTGCTGCCTTCGGCGGGCGCTTCCAGTACGCCCTGGGTTTCTTCCGGGGCCTGCGCGGCGGCGCGAATGCCGATGACAACATCCTCTACGCCCAGCGCTTCGCCTACAACTTTTGGGATGTCGAGAAAAATCCCGGCTACTACACCTCGGGCACCTACTACGGCAAGGGCGGCGACATTCTGACCCTGGGCGTTTCCAACCAGTACCAGGAAGAGGGCGCCGGCACCTTCAGCGATCCCGGTACCTTCCGCGGCACCACCGTCGATTTGCTGATGGAAAAGGTTTTGCCCGGCAATTCCGGCGTCATCACCCTCAACGGCGAATACAAGAACTACGGCATTTCCGGCTTCAGCATGGCCTCGCGCAAGGCAGGCGGCGGATTCGCCATGTTCGAGGGCCAGGCCTTCGACGCCAGTGCCATGTACCTGGTGCCCGGCAAGTTCTGGATCGGCCAGTTTCAGCCCTACATCCGCTACGTGGAGGTCATGCCCATCAAGAGTTCCGATCGCAATGTGTGGGAGGCGGGCCTGAACTACATCATCGACGGCCACAACGCCAAGGTGTCGCTGCTGTACATGCACGGTGACCTGCTGAGCAAGGGCCTGAACTACACCGATACCGCCAAAGGCACCGACGACAACGCCATCAAGCTGGGCTTCCAGCTGCAAATCTGATCCGCGCCCTAGACCTACGGAGAACCTGATCCATGACGACATTCGTATCCAAGCTCAAACCCTTTGGCCTGGCTGCTGGCCTGATTGCAACCCTGTTCGCTTCCGGCGCCCGTGCCGAGGACACCATCAAGGTCGGCATCCTGCATTCCCTGTCCGGCACCATGGCCATCAGCGAGACCACCCTGAAGGACACCATGCTGATGCTCATCGACGAGCAGAACAAGAAGGGTGGCTTGCTGGGCAAGAAGCTGGAGCCGGTGGTGGTGGACCCCGCCTCCAACTGGCCGCTGTTTGCCGAGAAGGCCCGCGAGTTGCTGCAGAAGGACAAGGTGGCCGCCATGTTTGGCTGCTGGACTTCGGTGTCCCGCAAGTCGGTGCTGCCGGTGGTCGAGGAATTGAACGGCTTGCTGTTCTACCCCGTCCAGTACGAGGGTGAGGAATCCTCCAAAAACGTGTTCTACACCGGCGCCGCTCCGAACCAGCAGGCCATCCCGGCGGTGGACTATCTGATGAACGACCTCAAGGTGAAGCGTTGGGTGTTGGCGGGTACCGACTATGTCTATCCCCGCACCACCAACAAGATCCTGGAGGCCTATCTGAAGTCCAAGGGCGTGAAGGAGAAGGACATCCTGATCAACTACACGCCCTTCGGCCACTCCGATTGGCAGAGCATCGTCGCGGATATCAAGAAGTTCGGCTCGGCGGGCAAGAAGACGGCGGTGGTGTCCACCATCAACGGCGACGCCAACGTGCCGTTCTACAAGGAACTGGGCAACCAGGGCATCCCCGCCGACAAGATCCCGGTGGTGGCGTTTTCGGTGGGTGAGGAGGAACTCTCCGGCATCGACACCAAACCCCTGGTCGGCCATCTGGCTGCCTGGAACTACTTCATGAGCGTCGATGATCCGACCAACGCCGAATTCATCAAGAAGTGGCATGCCTTCATCAAGAATCCCAAACGGGTCACCAACGATCCCATGGAAGCCCATTACATCGGCTTCAACATGTGGGTGAAGGCGGTGGAGAAGGCCGGCACCACGGAAACCAATGCGGTGGAGAAGGCCATGATCGGCATCGAGTTTCCCAACCTGACCGGCGGCCTGTCCAAGATGAACAAGGCCCATCACCTCTCCAAGCCGGTGTTGATCGGCGAAATCCAGGAGGACGGGCAGTTCCAGACCGTTTGGCAGACCAAGGG
>VEPB01000570.1 GCA_012026715.1 Methylococcaceae bacterium
CCGGAGCAGCAGCGGAGCATCCTTGTCGGACACCATATCGGCGAAAGATTTACCCAGCAATTGCGAGGGCTCGATTCCCAGAAGCTCGCGACTGGCTGGGGAGACGAACCGGAATTGCCATTCCGAATCGAGGCTGGCAATCATGTCGGTCGAGTTCTCGGCCACCAGACGGTAGCTCTCCTCGCGGGAGCGCAGAGCCTGCTGCGTCAGCATCTTGATGAGCGCGAGGGACATGGAGTTGACGGCATCGATCTGCACCTGCGAACAGGGTGCGGCCTTGTCACGGTAGGTTTCGATCCAGGTGTCGAAGGATTTGCGGGGCGAAATGCGCAGCCCTCGTTCGTCATTGATGACCGTCTTGGGCGGTTGGCCGGCCCAGCGCACGGTCCTCAGCACCGCCGGCCGAAACCACATGACGAAATCCAGCATGGGATGGGCAAGCGGGACCAAGATCATTCCGCTGGCGATGTCCCGGTATTCCGACATCTCGGCGCACAGATCCGCTACGCACTCCGTGCTGATGATCGGCGCCACAGGTAGGTTTTCGAGAGTGTTGAGCAGGGACCGGATGGCGGGGATGGGCGGAAGTTCGCCAAAGTGATGCTGGATCCCGCCGATTGTGACGATGACTCCGCTGGCACCGACAACGCCCAATAACTCCTCCCGGAAGCTGGCGATGGCCGCGTGTATGTCTTCCACATCGCGGATGCCTTCGGTAAAACGAAACAGCAAACTCCTGACTTGGGCATTGAGCGACGAACGCTCGGCGTTTTCCATGTAAATGAGTTTGAGCGAAACCGTCCGGCCGATCAGTTCGTTGAGCTCGCGCTCGCGAATCGAGACGTACTTGGGCGAGAAGTGATGGCAGGCGATCAATCCCCACAGGCGACCGTTTTGGACCAGGGAGATGCCGAGCGTCGCGCGAACACCCATGTTGCGCAGATATTCCACGTGGACTGGCGAAACACTGCGCAGCCAGGACAGGCTCAGGTCGACGCCGTGGTTGTCCGGTGTCTGGGTGAGGATGGGAACTTGCGCCGCCTCGATGTCGCTCAGCAGGCGGACCAGGTTTAAGACGTAGAGCTGACGCGCCTGGGAAGGGATGTCGCTAGCCGGAAAGCGATTACCAAGGTAGGAGCCGGCTTCTTCGATCTTGCTTTCGGCGATGACCTCGCCATCCCAGTTGTCATCGAAACGGTACATCATGACCCGGTCGAAACCGGTCAGCAGCCTGACCTGGCCGACCACGGCGTCGGCATAGCGCAGCATGTCCTCTTCCGCATCCAGTCGCCACAGCGCGTCGCGGATCGGAACGAAAAGTTTGTGGAAAACGTCGCCGCCGGGAGGGCTTTCCAACTCCAGTTCGATGACGATGTCGGCTCCCGCCCGAAAGACCTGCGCATCCACCGAAAAATTGCGGTCGGCGGAGGACGGGACAATCGATCCGATGGCGGCGCTGGTCTCGGTGCAGGTCCTGGCCAGGCGCTTGAGGTCATCGGTAGCCCGGTTGCCGAGGACGTCGGCCAGTGGCTGGCCCAAGGCCGATTCTGCGGCGCATGACAGCAGATGCAAGTTGCTGCTTACGGCCCGAACCGTCCATTGCTCCGGATTCACGGCGATCAACACGCCGTTCGGCTGGACGGTGCCGATCAGATGGATGGGCTCTTTCTCACAATTCGCCAACGCCTCCGCCAGGAAGCGTTGGTATTCGGGCGAATCTGAACCAACATTAGAGTTCATTCAAGGTCCTTTCAATCGCCACAAAAACACTGCCGGCCGCATCGACGGCGGATGCCAACTCCGCCGGACCGTCATCCAGACGCTCGGCAAACTCAAGGAATTCGCTCCATTTTTGTTCCGTCTGATCCCCATAACCTGAGAAGAATCTCAGGCCGCCTTCTGCCGTCAGACCGAGATGTTGTTGAAGACTTCGAGAAATGATCTGACCGCCCAAGGTCGAACCCTCGATACTATAGAGGACGCCGATCAATTCCGCCTGGTTCGACGGGAGCCATGGGCCGGCTCCAGTGGAGCGGGTCGCAGCGCAGTTGGGGTGGTCTACGCCGAGCGCGCGCAGATCCGCCTCGAGCCAGGGCAGCTTGCGGCGTTCCGTGTACGAGAAACCACCGGCGTGATTTGCCGACGCAGCAACGATACCGGGCTCAAGAACCGCATAGAAGGAAAAGTATGCCGCCAACAAATTCCGGTAGCGCTCCATCGTGTAGGTGGGCCGAACCAGATCGGAAACCGCGGGGTGTTGATTGACCCTGACATGAAGGGCATGCGTCCCGTCCCGCAGCGCACTATGGACGTGGCCCCGATTCATGGGATCCCCTTGGGGCAACGGGCAATGACGTTTTGTTCTTGTTGGCCGGTAGTTGGACATAGCCAATTCATGCCCGTCCCCTCGAAAAAGTAAAATTAATAACCTTAAACTAATGGTAGAGTCAGTGCGATTCTGATATATATTACGTTAAATCAATGTCTTGGATATTTATATTAGCTGACAATACTTTCTTAAGGCTTAGTAAGTTCGCGCACATAAACGACCATCGACGGCGACGGTTTACCTACCAGGTTGTTGATTTTCGATTTCCATCTCCACCTGGACCGATAAAATTCGGTTCAATGGCGCTACAGTAAATAAATATTAGTCAACTTTCAGCGTTTATCCTGAAAAAAGCACTTGCACGGACCATTAGTTCGGTATGTTATTGAAAGTCATATTGTTGACTGGGATTGAGGAGGCCACGGCGCTGTTTGTTGACACCCACCGAACGCGCCGGCTTGTTGGCCTTTCCCACGGCTACCGCGAACTTATGGGGCTGTTTCATTTTGTGTGGAAACCGAGAGAAGCCGTCAGGCATGAGCGGAGACGAAGGGAGGAGCGGGCAGATGGGAGAGTTTGCCGGTGGTCAGG
>VEPB01000507.1 GCA_012026715.1 Methylococcaceae bacterium
CCCCAGCGGATTCCAACCGCGGTCGGCCGGCCGGTGAACAGATGGGCCAGAAACTGGACGATGGACAGTAGCAGCCACAGCGTCCGGGCGATGACGTAGCAAAGGTAGAGTAAAAGCATGAACAGGAGGCGAACGAAAGCGTTGCGGTAACGCTTGTTCTCGGAGGTCAATTGATGATTCATGGTCGCAAGCAGTCACACGGCCTGAACGCCGGCTGGTTTATTGTTCTTGTTGCGCCGCGCACAGGCGGCGGAGTCCCTCGACATAACACATCAACGGGGTTGAGCCGTTGATCGAGCCGGCACCTTGCCGATGCCGGATCAACCGCAAAATCCAGCGGCCAGCCGGCGATCCCCGCCTGACCAGCCGCCCGATCAGGCTGTTACCCCTGTTGCAGCAGGTTGCGAAGATCCAGAGTCGCCGCGTTGGCGCGCGCGATGTAGTTGGCCAGCGTCAACGAGTAATTGGCGAACAGCCCGAAACCACCGCCATTGAGGATCACCGGGCTCAGATAATCGGCCTGGCCGTCCTCCAGTTCGTGGATGATGGAGCGCAACGACACCAAAGCGGTCTTGTTGCCCAGGATGTCGCGGAAATCGAATTCGATGGCCTTGAGGATGTGGATCGTCGCCCAGCAATAGCCGCGCGCCTCGAAGAAGATGTCGTCGATGTTCCACCAGGAGGTCTTGCTGACCACCATCCGGCTTTCGTCCTGGCTCATCTGGCGGCTGTCGCCGGCGCTGGCGCTGAGGCGGTTGGAGAGGCTGCCCAGGCGCTTTTCGAGGATTTCCAGGTATTGCCGCAGGTTGTCGGCACGGGCATAGAACTGGGAATCGTGGCTGGCGAGGCGTTCCCGGTAGCGTTCCATGGCCTCGATGCCCTTGGAGTATTCCGACTCCGACGATGGCAGCTGCCAGGACTTGTGATCGAAGTAGAACATCGGCTCGGCCTTGGCCAGGTCGCCGTCCTCCTTGGATTGGGACTGGGCACGGGCGATGTGGTTGCGCAATGCCGAGGTGCCATCGCGCAACGACGTCAACACGCCATACTCCCACATGGGCATGTTGTCCTCGAACACGCCGGGCGGGAACATGTCGTTGGCGAGAAAGCCACCAGGCTTGTGCAACAGGGTATCGGCGATCTTGATCAGCGAGGTGGCATAGGCATACCCCAAGGGCAATTCCTTGGGATTCTCGGTCTTGGCATCCTCCATCGCCACCGCCAGCACGTCGAAGGGCGGTTCCTCGTTCCCCCAATATTCGGCGATGGCCAGCAGAAGAGCCACCGTCAGCACCACAAAGACGCCCAGCGACCAGAGCATGCCTCTCTCCCGGAAGGTTTCCGGGTGAAACAGCCTGAGAATATCCGCCATGACCGACTTCGCCGGCCCGGAACTTTTCTTTTGCGCTGACATGATGGGGGGTCCTGTGGGAATTTTGGTGCGGCGGCGATTATATCCGATAAGGGTAGGCGGGGAACCTTCCGGCGAAGCCGCGCCGAACCGGCACCGGAAAATCGCCCGGCCGCCGGCGCCAATCCGCTGCGCCCCGTCTACTTGGACCGCTTGCGGGCGCGGGGATGGGCCTGATCGTAGACCGCGGCCAATCGCTGGAAATCCATGTGGGTATAAATCTGGGTGGTGCTGATGTTGGCGTGCCCCAGGTATTCCTGAACCGCCCGCAGATCTCCCGAGCCTTCCAGCATGTGGCTGGCGAAGGAGTGGCGCAGCAGGTGGGGATGGAGATGGTCGGCCAATCCCAGCTTGGCGCGCCAGCGTTCCAGCCGCATCTGGACCGTGCGCGGCGCGATGCGGCGTCCGCGCCGGCTGACGAAGAGGGCCTGCTCGCTGGCCGGCGCCAGTCCGTCCCGGATCGCCAGCCACTCCGACAGCGCCTGGCAGGCTTTGGACCCCACCGGCAGGTAGCGCGCCTTGCCGCCCTTGCCCGAACGCACGTGCACGATGCCCTGAGCCAGATCGAGATCGTAGCGGTCCAGCCCGGTCAGTTCCGACAGCCGCAGCCCGGATGAGTAGAACAATTCCCACATGGCCAGATCGCGCTGTTCCAGGCCATCATCGGGATCGGCCTCCAGCAGTCCCGTCATCTGGTCCACATCCAGCAGCCGCGGCAGCTTCTTGGGAGACTTGGGCGGCTTGATGCCGGACGCCGGGTTGTGATCGACCGCGCCCTGGCGCAGCAGGAAATCGAAGAAGCCCCGGATCCCCGACACCTCGCGCTGCACGCTGCGGCCGCCGATCCCCGCGCGATGACGCTCGGCCATGTGGGTGCGGAGGTGGTGGCCGGTCAGCTCGATCCAGGCCGTCAGCCGCCGGGTCCGGCAGAATTCCGCCAACTGCGCCAGGTCATGCGCATACGCCGCCAGGGTGTGACGGGACATCCGCCGCTGTACCCGCAGGACTTCCAGATACTGCTCCAGTTGCTGCCGTGCTTCCGGGGCCAGATCCGACGAGACTGTTGGGTCGGCGACCTCGCCATCGGCGGGAAGCGCCGCGCAGGCGAGGGGCTCCGTATTTACCGCAGGCGCAGCCGTCTCGATGGCTACGGCGGCGTCCCCTGACCCACCCGTCTCAGCCGGCGCGGGAGGATTCAGCGATTTTCCGTCCCCGCGCCCCATGCACCCTCAGAAATAGCCGGTCAGCAAGGTCACGAAGCGGGCCGCGACGATTTCGCCCATCTGGGTCAGGAACAGATGGCCCATGCCGGCCTCGAACCGGCTCGGATCGCAGCTGCCGATCGCCAATACTCCCTTGAGGCCGGCATGGCTCAGCGGGATCAGGGCGTAGGACATGATCAGATGGGCATCGTTGCCGAACAGCAGCGCGGCCTGATCCGGCGCCGGGAAGCCACATTCGGGCGCGCCCGCTTCCAACAGCGATCCCACGTAGGTGGCGGCGGGGTCACGCCGATCCACGAAGAGATCGGCGATGGCCGTCTCGCACACCGGCTCCAGCAGCTTGACGGTGACGAAATCGGCCTGGAAACATTCGTGGAGGGACCACCGCAGGCCCGCCAAGGCGTCGTCGATGGACACCGCATCCAGCAGCGCCAGGGTGAGCTGGTGCAGGCGCCGCGACAGCGCGTCATTGTCGCGGGCGATGTGGAGGATGTCGTTGAGTTGCTGCTGCAGCTTGCCGTTGCGTTCCCGCAGCAACTGCAGTTGGCGGGCGACCAGGGAAACCGCCTCGCCGCTGGGATGGGGAACCTGCATGGCTTCCAGCAGTTCAAGGCGCTCCTGGAAAAACTCCGGGTGCTTCCTCAGGTAGCCCTCCACCAGGTTGGATTCGAAGGCGTCCCGCTCGGTATCTGCCAAGGCCTTGTTCCACTTCATAATGTAATCTTACCCTCAAAAACCGTCGTCGCCGGCCCGGTCATCAAAACCGGTCGCCCCCGCCCCTCCCAGGAAATGGCCAAGGCACCGCCAGCCAGTTCCACCCGCACCGGACTCTGCAGCCAGCCCCGCTCGATCCCGACCACCGCCGCCGCGCAGGCCCCGCTGCCGCAGGCCAGGGTCTCGCCGGAACCGCGCTCGAACACCCGCAGCCGGATGCGGTGACGCTCGGCGATCTCCATGAACCCGATGTTGGCCCGTTCGGGGAACATGGAGTGCGACTCCAGCAACCGTCCCAGGCTCTGAACCGGGGCCGTGTCGACCTCCTCCACCCGCAGCACCGCGTGGGGATTGCCCAGGGACACCGCGCCGAAACGCCACTGACTGCCGCCCGACTCCACCGCATATTCGTGGGCCTCTGCCTCGACCGCCAGGGGAATCTGATCGGGCCTGAAGCGCGGCACTCCCATGTCCACGGTGATATTACCATCGCCCTCCCGCCGCAGCAGCAAGCGGCCGGCCGCAGTATCCACCCGCACCTCGGTCTTTTCGCACAAACCCTGTTCGTACACGAAGCGGGCGAAGCAGCGGGCGCCGTTGCCGCATTGAGCCACTTCGCCGCCGTCGGCATTGAAGATGCGGTAGCGGAAATCCGCCTCGGCGCTCTGCGGCGGCTCCACCAGCAGCAACTGGTCAAAGCCGACGCCGAAATGGCGGTCGGCCAGGCGCCGAACCGTGTCGCCATCCAGATTCACGATCTGGCGCACCGCGTCGATCACCACGAAATCGTTGCCGAGCCCGTGCATCTTGGTGAAGCGAACCATGGCTCAGACCACCCGCCGCTCGCCGGCGAACAGGGCATCCACCGACTCCCGCTCACGCACCAGATGGAGCCGATCCCCGTCCACCAACACCTCGGCCGGGCGCGGCCTGGAGTTGTAGTTGGAGCTCATGCTGAAGCCATAGGCGCCCGCCGAGCGTACCGCCAGCAGATCCCCTTCCCGCAGCGCCAACTCGCGTTGCTTGCCCAGGAAATCGCCGGTCTCGCACACCGGACCCACGATGTCCCAGGTCTTGGTCTCGCCGCCACCGTTCTGGCAGGCTGGAATGATGGCCTGCCAGGCGTTGTAGAGCGCCGGCCGCAGCAGGTCGTTCATGGCGGCATCGACGATGGCGAAGTTCTTCGGCCCGTTGGACTTGAGGTACTCCACCCGGGTCAGCAGGATGCCGGCATTGCCCACGATGGCCCGCCCCGGTTCCACCAGCACCTCGTAGTCCAACCCCTGCAGCTTGGCGGCCAGCGCCTGCGCCAGCTCGGCCGGTTCCGGCGGCTGCTCGTCGCGATAACGAATCCCCAGGCCGCCACCCAGGTCGAGGTGATGGATGGGGATACCGGCCGCTTTCAGGTCATCGGCGAGAGCCAGTACCCGCTCCAGCGCGTCGAGGAACGGGCCGGTCTGGGTCAGCTGGGAGCCGATATGGCAGTCGCTGCCGGCAATCCGCAGGTTCGGCAACGCCGCGGCCCGGCGATACTCGGCGGCGGCGGTGGCGATGTCGATGCCGAATTTGTTCTCCTTGAGCCCCGTGGAGATGTAGGGATGAGTCTGCGCATCCACATCGGGATTCACCCGGATGGAAACCGGCGCCGCCTTGCCCAGTTCGCCGGCGATGCGGTCGATTCGATCCAGTTCCCCGGGCACTTCGACATTGAAGCAGCGGATGCCCACTTCCAAGGCTCTGCGGATTTCATCCTCGCGCTTGCCGACCCCGGAGAACACCACCTTGCCCGGATCGCCGCCGGCCGCCAACACCCGTTCCAGTTCCCCCACCGAAACGATATCGAAACCGGACCCCAGGGCAGCCAGGACACTCAATACGCCCAGATTGGAGTTGGCCTTGACCGCATAGCAAATCAGATGGGGGCGGCCGGCAAAGGCACGATCAAAGGCATGCCAGTGGCGTTCCAGGGTGGCGCGGGAATAGATGTAGCAGGGGGTGCCGAAACGCTCGGCCACGGACGCCACGGGGACGGCCTCGGCGGCCAGGACGCCGTCGCGGTAGTTAAAATGGTCCATGGATCAGCGATCCTCATCCCGGTCGGTGGCCTGGGCAGGATCCTCGGTCGGCATATACAGCGGGCCTTTCTGGCCGCAACCCTCCAACAGGAGCAGGATAAGAGCCGCCAGGGCGGCGTGGCGCAAGGTGAGTAGCATGACGATGACGAAGCCGAATCAGACCGGACAGAATGACAATAGCGGGCGAAAAGCCCACGTCGCCCATTCTAATGCAAAACACTTACCGACCCCACCGGCAGCCATGACCGTCGAACGCTTCCAACAAGGCCTGCTCGACTGGTTCGACCGGGCCGGCCGCAAGCATCTGCCCTGGCAGCAGCAGCCGACGCCTTACCGGGTATGGATCTCGGAGATCATGCTGCAGCAGACCCAGGTCACGACGGTGATCCCGTACTTCCAGCGTTTCATGGCCGATTTCCCCGACCTGGAGCAGTTGGCGGCAGCCGATACCTCCGCCGTGCTGCAACGCTGGGCCGGCCTCGGCTATTACGCGCGCGGCCGCAATCTTCACCGGGCCGCGCAGCTGACGCTCGAGCGCCACGGCGGCGAACTCCCGCCCCGGCTCGCCGATCTGATCGAACTGCCGGGCATCGGCCGCTCCACCGCCGGCGCCATTCTCAGCATGGGCTTCGGCATCCGCGCGCCGATCCTGGACGGCAACGTCAAGCGGGTCCTGGCGCGGTACGGCGGCATCGAAGGCTGGCCGGGCCAAGGCGCGGTGCTGAACCGGCTGTGGGGGCTTGCCGATGCGCTCACTCCGGACCACCGGGTCGGCGCGTACGCCCAGGCCATCATGGATCTGGGCGCCACCCTGTGCACCGCGCGGAAGCCCGATTGCCCCGCCTGTCCGATCCGGCAGGACTGCCATGCTTACCGAACCGACTCGACGGCGCGGCTGCCGACTCCCCGTCCGCCGAAGAGCGTGCCGGTCAAGACGTGCTATCTGCTGGCCTTGCGGGACCGGAGCGGCTTCGTTTATCTGCAGCGGCGCCCGCCCACGGGCATTTGGGGGGGCTTGTGGAGCTTGCCGGAATTCGCAGACCGCGACCAACTGGAGCTGTGGTGCCGGTCCCGGGGGAGCGCCCCCACGAACCTTGAGACGCTGCCACCGGGGCGGCATACTTTCAGTCACTTCATCCTGGAGTACATCCCAATCACCGGACAGATCACGACCGTTCCCCGAGTCGAAGAAGGGAGCGACACCGACTGGCGCGACCCCGACACCGATACGGCACTGCCCACACCGATTCGGCGCCTGCTGCAACGCATCAACTCCAACCCACAGGAATACCCATGAGCCGCACCATACTCTGTGCCAAACTCGGCATCCGGGCAGAAGGCCTGGATGAGCCGCCGTTTCCCGGCGAACAGGGCCAGCGCATCTACGACCAGATTTCACGCCAGGCCTGGCAGGACTGGCTAAAGCTGCAGACCATGCTGATCAACGAGCATCGCCTCACCCCGTTCGAATCCAACGCCAGGGCATTCCTGGCCCAAGAACGGGAAAAGTACCTGTTTGGAGGCGGCGCTGCGATGCCGGAAGGTTACGTTCCGCCCAAGTCTTGAGCGCACGCCCCCAACCCGCGATCTCTGCTACCTTTGCAGGAAGTTCACGAACCGGCGGGAACCGGACGACTTCAAAAAGCCGCCCTTTTTTCCGCCACCCCAGGGCCTGAAAACCCTGGCGACGGCTCGGTCACCACCAAGCACCGCAGTCCGTCCGCACCCGCCTCCGGAACCGGACCACTCGCCGATCACCGATGAAACAGGTAATCGTTGTTTTCGAAAGACCCGATCTGGATGCCGCCGCGCAGTTATGCGCCCAATTGCCTTCCGCGGAAATCTGGGTGTTCGATCCCCACCTGCTGGACAACCTGGCGGAACGGGGGATTCACCATGGCCGCTTTATCGACACTCCAACCGGAATCGATATCTCGAGGCAGGCTCATGAAAATCGGTCATGGGCATTGGCTGTCGAAAGAGAGATCGACCAAATACTCCTGGATTTTGTTCCTGAAGCTGAGGGCTGTTATTGGCAACATCTGAATTGGCTATACCTGGGGGCCACTATCAGTCATTATGCCAAGTTGTGGGACAATCTGACCAAAACCTTGCCTGACGCTGAATTTCATATTCCAGTTTATGACGCCCCAGCAACCTATTACACTCCATCCTTCCTCCCTGCGATACTGCTGCTGGAACGACTCGCGGCGCGCGGATTCCGCTTTTCCGCTTACTCCCACTCCCGGCTCGATGCAACCACCCAGTTCATTCCGGGCTTCGAACCGGAGATACCGGAAAACGGCTTTCACACCTTTACTCATATCCCCACCTGCATCTATGACAGGGACTTTCTCGAACAGACCCTATTATGCAGCGGCCGGGCAATTTTGAATTTCCCATCATTCCACTGGAATGTGCCGATAGCCTCGATTCCATCGCTTCCGCTTTGCCGGGTCGAAGCTGCCCTGCGGCGCCTGCCGGAAGACTGCCAGCGCGGCATCGAACAGACGGTCTCCGCCATTTCTAGCGCCGCCGCCGCGGTATTCCGGCAACACCTTAAGACGGATGATTTCTGCACCCGCCAAGCCAGTCACCTGGCCTTCCAATACCGTGCGCAACTGGTTTTTTTTGAACATCTGGGGCGCACATTTTCCGGCAAGCCACCCCAGAAAATCATCCTGTCCAATCATGACAGCGGCCTGCACGGGCCATTCATCAGTTTTGCCAGGAAATACCGTATCCCGGTCATCTTCGTCCCCCATGCCAAGATCTTCAATTTTCCGATCCAGACCACTTACGAAAACGTGCAGGCCTTACCCCATCCCATTCAACGTAGCGAGATCCTTGCTCTTTCGGGAAGGCGAATACCAAGCCAAGCCATACTTTTTCCGGAAGAGCATCGCCGCACCACTTATCCACCCGCCCGGCTGAATACCGTTGGCATCATTCTGAACAAGTTTTCCGGCGACGGCATTTGCCTGCTCGATACCCACGACTTCATCGCCGGCTTGAAGGAAATTGTGTGCTGGTGTCAGGCCCACCAGGTGAATTGGGAAATCCGCCTGAAACCCGGAGGCACCTGTATCCGATGGCTGGCAAGCGAGTTGGAACTTGATCCCGCGATTCTCGTCGCCAACCTGGCGGGTACCATGGCGGACTTCGGCAAGCGCTGCGACCTTTGCGTGATGTATGACTCCCCCACCAGCGGCGCCATCGACTTGCTGCGGCTGTCGATCCCGACCGTCAATACCGTCATCCGGGCGCTGTGCGCGGAAGAAGCGGCCATCACCAACCACGATATCGTCCCGCTGGAGTCGGTGCCTGAAACCCAGGCGCGGCTGGCGGGCTACCTGGCGGACCCAAATCGGCTGGAGATTTTCCGCAACGAACAGTTCTCCCGCTACATGGCGGCTTTTCAAAAAGCGTTGCCGGCGGCCCTGTTGATCTGACTGGCAGGAGTTCGCGCATGACCATCGGGGAGCCGCCATGCTGATCGGGCTGGAACGCTCAAAGACAGAGATCTACGACCGGATCGTCTTGGAACTCTCCGCCGAATTTGGCCGACAAGGCCATTCGACCGTGCTGACCGATCCAGCCGCGATCGCCAACGTCGGCGACTTGTTGGCGGCCTATCGCCGGTGCGACTGGGTGGTCATCACTAACAGTGCCGGTTTGCTTTCCCTCCCGCTGCAGGACGGCTTCCTGTTCGAGGCGATTCCCGCAAAACTCGCCTTCATCCACCACGACGCGCCCTTCAACACCACCGACCTGGGTCAGATACAGCGGAAACTCGAGGCCTTCCTGAGGATACGCGAACGCAGCCTGCATTTTTCCATCGAGAACTGCGACCAACACGATCTTGGCGGTTTGGGTATACCCTGTCAGCCCTTGGTTCACATGAGTACCGTCGGGATGCCGCCGCCACTGGCGAGCACTTCGGTCGAGCGCAGCGTCGCCTTCATCGGCCATGCCGTCCCCCCCATTCAGGGCCCTATCGCATTCGGCACGCCCCGCGACCAGCACTACTTCGAATCCTATTTGAATCGGGTCCGCCGCTACGACCACCGGGTCAAGGAGGATTTCGATGCGTTGGAGCCGGCGGTGCCGGCCGATGCGCCGGCTCGCCTGGCCAGACTCAGCCGCAAAGCGCAGTATGTTCAGTATGTCAATGCATACTCCCTGTTCATGCGTGGCGCCGTCCTGCAGGATATCGGCGACCACGACATTCACATTTTCGGCGGCGACCCGGCTTGGATTCACGGGGTGCAACCGTCGCGCTTTATAGTCCGGGACAATATCCGCTACTACCAGCCCATATTCGAAAAATCCACCATTCTGGACGTATTCCGAAATACTGCCGTCAATCTCAATATTACCTCGCTGCAGTTCGACAGCGCCGTCATCAACCGGCTCCTGGACTGCGCGGCGGCCGGCGGCTTCATGCTGACCGACGCCAAGGACCAACTCGACGAGCTGACCACCATAGCGGATGAAATCAGCTTCGCCACAACGGAAGAGTTACTGGAAAAACTCGCGTTCTATCTCGACCCGAGCAACCGGTCCAAGCGTCTGGAACTGGCCCGTATATTGGCTCAGGATATTCGCCGTTCCTGTTCGCTGGCGGCTACAATAGGCCTTATGCTGGACATAATGTCCCGCCATTGATATCGGTATCTGCAGGAATTTCGTGACCGCCATCAAGAACAACGCCTCCATCCTGATCACCGGCGGCACCGGATCTTTCGGCCATGCCTTCGTGCGCATGACCCTCGCGCGGTTCACCCCGCGCCGGTTGGTGATCTTTTCCCGGGATGAAATGAAGCAGTGGGAAATGGGCAAGTTGTATGGCGACGACCCCAGAGTCCGATTCTTCATCGGAGACGTGCGCGACAAGGAAAGGCTGCATCGGGCACTGGATAACATCGAGGTGGTGGTACATGCCGCCGCAACCAAAATCGTGCCCACCGCCGAATACAACCCCTTCGAATGCATCAAGACCAATATCATCGGCGCGATGAACCTGATCGACGCCTGCATCGACCAGAAAGTGCGCCGGGTGGTGGCGCTTTCCACCGATAAGGCGAGCAGTCCCATCAATTTGTACGGCGCGACCAAGCTGGCGGCGGACAAGCTGTTCGTGGCCGGCAATTCGTATTCGGGCGGCAAGGACACTCGTTTCAGCGTGGTCCGCTATGGCAACGTGATGGGTTCACGCGGCTCGGTCATTCCGTTTTTCCAGTCGCTGGCGCCCTCCGGCAAGCTGCCCATCACCGATCCCCGCATGACCCGCTTCATGATCACCCTGGAACAGGGGGTTGAACTGGTGTGGCACGCGTTTGACGACATGCGCGGCGGCGAAATCTATGTCAAGAAGATCCCTTCCATGAGGATTACCGACATCGCCCGCGCCGTCGCCCCCGACGCGGAGCAGGAAATCATCGGCGTTCGGCCCGGCGAAAAGCTGCACGAACAAATGATCAGTCCCGAGGATGCCCCACATACCTATGAACATGACGACCATTTCGTGATCCTTCCCGCCATTCACAACTGGAGCAGTGACCCGCGACGTATCAAGGATGGCCACAAAGTGCCGGAGGGCTTCTCCTACACCTCCGACAACAACCCCGAGTGGATGAGCGTGGAAACTCTGCGGTCCTGGATCGAAGCCAACCGCGCCCACATCGGCAAAACCTGAGCATGGCTTACGAGTATCTGCCCTACGGCCGCCAGGACATCAGTTCCACCGACATCGAGGCGGTCCTGGCCGTGCTGCAGTCCGAATTCCTGACCCAGGGACCGGCGGTGCCGGCTTTCGAGCAAGCCGTGACGAATTATTGCGGCGCCACCCACGGCGTAGCGGCCAACAGCGCCACTTCGGCGCTGCATCTGGCCTGCCTGGCCCTCGGCGTCGGACCCGGCGAGCGGGTCTGGACCAGCCCCATCACCTTCGTAGCCAGCGCCAATTGCGCCCGTTATTGCGGCGCGCAGGTGGACTTCATCGACATCGACCCGCGCACCTACAACATCAGCGCCGCCGCGCTGGCCGAAAAGCTCGCTCGCGCCGAACCAGCCGGCCAACTGCCGCACACCCTGATCGCCGTGCACCTGTGCGGCCAACCCTGCGACATGAAGGCGATCGCCACATTGGCGCAACGCTACCGGTTCCGGGTGATCGAAGACGCCTCCCACGCCATCGGCGCCCGCTACCTGGGCGAACCGGTCGGCAACTGCCGCTACAGCGACATCACCGTGTTCAGCTTTCATCCGGTGAAGATCATCACCACCGGGGAAGGCGGTTTAGCCACCACCAATCAAGCCGCCCTGGCCCGGCGGATGGCGCTGCTGCGCAGCCACGGCATCACCCGGGAATCGGCCGAAATGGATCACCCCCCTGACGGCCCCTGGTACTATCAGCAAATCGGCCTGGGCTTCAACTACCGGATGACCGACATCCAGGCCGCCCTGGGCGTCAGCCAGATGGAACGGCTGGAGGAGTTCCTCGCCAACCGCCGCCGCCTGGCCCGACGCTACGATCAACTGCTCGGCGAACTGCCGGTGACCCTGCCCTATCAGCCCCCCTTCGGCGAGTCGGCCTATCATCTTTACCCGATTCTGATCGATGCGGCGACAGCCGGTATCGGCCGGGGCGAGGTGTTCGAGTCCCTGCAACGGCGGGGGATCGGCGTCAACGTGCACTACATCCCGGTCCATACCCAACCCTATTACCGGAGCCTGGGATTCCGGGATGGCCAGTTCCCCAATGCCGAGCGCTACTATGCCGGCGCCATCAGCCTGCCACTCCACCCTGGCCTGACCGAAATCCAGCAGGATCGCATCGTCGATGCCCTGCGCCGAGCGCTTCAGGAGAACGCATGCGGATCGCGGTAATCCAGGCGCGCATGGGCAGCAGCCGGTTACCCGGTAAAGTCCTGAGGCTGCTGGCGGGCGAACCCATGCTGGGTCGCATCGCCCACCGGGTAGCGGCCGCACGATCGGTCGACGCGGTGATCGTCGCTACCAGCGACCAGAGTCAGGACGATGTCCTCGCAGCATTCTGCGCCGACCACGGCATTGACTGCTTCCGCGGCTCCGAAAGCGACGTGCTCGACCGCTTCTGGCGGGCGGCGGCCAGCCGAAGAGCCGAAGCGGTGCTGCGGATTACCGCCGACTGCCCCTGTGCCGACCCGGCGGTGATCGACGCGGTTTACCAAATGTTCCAGGCACAGGATCTCGATCATGGGTCGGTGTCGACCGGCGCCGGCGCCGCCCTGTCGCGCGAATTCCGCTGGCCGGACGGGCTGGATGCCGAATGGATCAAATCATCCGCATTGCAACGGGCAGCCGAGGAGGCGACCAACCCGCTCGACCGCGAGCACGTGACCCCCTACATCTGGCGAAACCCTCACTGGTTCAGGCTTGCCGCCCTCTCGGCGCCGGCTGACTATTCCCGGCTGAGATTGACCGTGGACAACGAAGCCGATTACCAGCTGATCGACCGCGTCTACCGGCATTTCGCGCCCGACGGGTTGTTCGGGCTGCCGGATATCCTTGAACTTCTGCAGCGGCATCCGGAATTGGCTGCGCTAAACAGTGCTTATATAGGATCAGAAGGTTACGCCCAGTTCTACGACCACATCGCAAGCGGCCGCTAACCATTTCCTGCGATCAACAAGTCACCGCTAAATACACGCCCAGGGTGTTGGACGCATCGTTCGGCAGACCTTCCTAGCCACTCGCGGCAAAGCCGGCTTTGGCAAGCCGTACGTCACCCAGGCGCCTAACAGGGCGCCGATCCGCGGAAACTCGGGGACTACCGCTTTGCGAAGCACGAAATAGGCATGCTCCGCATCCTGGTCAATTTCGGCGCGGAATCTTGCCGCACGGCCCCACCAGCATCCAAGCTTCTTCAAGAGCCACCCACAGATCGCTACCCCCTCTCAAGCACGCCCATCTTGACCTTAAGCCATACACCGGAAGGACCGGTCGATCACTCGCCGTCACCGTCTACCTTGATTCAGGCCGTAAGCGCTTTTGGGCTGCATACCATCAAGCCACAAACTGAGCCTCCCTCCCCCTTGTTACACCTCAGAGGGACAAACACCGAGCCTGGTGTCGAATTACTTTACAGGCAAATCTCGGATCTCTTCTTTGATTTTTAACCAGTTATTCCGGCAGCGGGGACACTGCCGGCGGCAGAAGCAGATGGCCACCCTGGAAAAGCGTCAGAAAATTTGACGTTCAAAGCGCAACCCCAATGACCGGTGTGCTGTCGGCCATTGCGCAAAATTATCATTTGGAAATCAGAAAGTCCGAAATCGACGGCGCGATTGGCAGCGGCGCCTTACCCGGAACGACACATGGCATCACTTATGCTTGTTGATCGCCGTTACGAGCGTTTTCAAGATCCCGATGCATGGCGCCAGTTGCGGACGGCGCTGGAGTTGCCACCACGGATCAACCGAACCAGAAGGGTGGACGGAGTGATCCGGGGAGATGACAGGAGCAGCGGGCCTCGGCCCAGAAAATAGTTGTACGGCCTGGCATTTCGGACCCGGCCCACGCCGTTGAGCTATCCCGAAACCTGTACTGTGCCCAAGAGCCTTGTGTCGCAAAGCCGCACCATGGAAGCAAAGACAATGGAATTTGGACAGCGACATATAACCCACATTACTGCAGCATCCCACACCCACAACCAACGGTATTCAGTTATGGACATAATCAACCGAAAAGCAATTTACGAACGACTCCGGCCGAGCGCGTTAATAATACTGTCAATGTTCGCCGCGAATTCGCACGCAACCCTAGTAACCGTTGGCAACGGGCTCGTCAACGACACCGACCTGAATGCAACCTGGCTGCAAGACGGCAATAGCTTTTATACGCTGTCCGGATCGGGAACCAATTCTACCCAGGCCACCAATCTCATAAACGCCGTAATGGCGGCCGTGCCTTCGATCACCGACGACACCGGCGTCCATACGATCGTCACAACCGACTTCGACACCGTTACCGGTGAAATGACCTGGTACGGAGCGGAAGCGTGGGTCGGCTATCTAAACAGCATCAACTACAAGGGGTATTCAAATTGGCGTCAGCCTATAATGACCCCCGTGAATGGCGTGTCATTTAATTACACCTATTCATTTGATGGAACCACCGACTACGGAAAGAACAACACGCACATAAACACCATAGCCAGTGAGCTAGGCCATCTTTATTACAATGAACTTGGCAATCTGGCCGACGTCAGCTTGAGCGGCGGAGTTCAAGCAGGCTACGGACTGACCAATTCCGGCCCCTTCATCGGGATGCAGAACGCCGTCTATTGGCTCGGTACGGCGTTCCCCTTATGGTGGGGGAATGCATGGCATTTGCATACCTACAACGGCGGCCAAGGCAACGATCCAAAATCCGACCTCTTTTATGTCTGGCCCGTCCGCACGGGACTGACCACCAATACCAATCTGGCATTAAATAAGACCGCCGCCGTCTCATCGACGGCTCCCAATTCGTCCGCTGCCAGTGCGGCCGTCGATGGAAACATCGGTACCCAATGGTCAAGCGCCGCTTCCGATCTGGAGTGGTATCAGGTGGACCTGGGCGCGACTTATTCCATCAACGAAATCACGTTCATCTGGGGAACCCATTTCGGTCAATCCTATGACGTACAGGTTTCCGTCGACAGCGTCAATTGGACAACGGTAATCACCAAAACCAATGCCATAGGGGGGGCGGATAATTTCATCCACTTGCAAGCAAATGGTCGTTATGTTCGCATGCACGGATTGATGAGCAACGGCGGATCGGGTTACACGCTTCGCGAAGTGGAAGTTTATGGCATTCCCTATTCCGGGATTGCGGTGACGAACCCGGGCCCGCAAAGCACGCCGATTAACACCGCGATTTCCCTGCAAATCGGTGCTCAGGATAACAATGCATCGCCGCAAGCCCTGACGTATAGCGCAACGGGATTGCCAAACGGCCTGAACATTAACTCCGCCACCGGATTAATCAACGGCACTGTTGCTACAATACCCAATCCAAATCCAGCCTCGGTTGACGTCGTTGCGAGCAACGCCAACGGCAGCAACCACGCCAGTTTTTTGTGGACCTTTACCTCTCCGGTCAACAACACCAATCGCGCCTTGAACCGCCCGGCGACAGCATCATCCCAGGAAAGCAATACCATGGCGGCGACTGCAGCCGTGGATGGAATTGCGACGTCCCGGTGGTCGAGCCTGTATTCCGACAATGAATGGCTACAGGTCGATTTGGGTGCGGCTTACTCCATAAGCCGGGTTAAGCTGGTATGGGAAGCGGCCTACGGCAGCCAATATGACATCCAGGTTTCTTCCAACGGCACGACCTGGACATCAATTTATAGCCAACTGGCCGGCACCGGCGGAACGAATGATCTCACCGGCCTGGTCGGGACCGGACGCTATGTCAGAATGCAAGGCAAAAAACGCGGAACCCCCTGGGGTTATTCGCTCTACGAGATGGAAGTGTATGGCAGCCCAGCCGCAGGCGTGACCATTAACAACCCGGGTTCTCAGAATTCGGTCCTGAACTCCCAGGTTTCGTTGCAAATCGCCGCAATCGATTCCACCAACCCGCCCCTGCCCCTGACCTATTCAATCAGCGGTCAACCGGTCGGCCTGTCCATCAATTCCACGTCCGGATTGATTAGCGGCTCACCGACGGTGCAAGGTATTTCGCCCGCCGTCACGGTGACCGCAAGCAACGCCAACGGCAGTCAGAACACCGCCTTCAGCTGGACGATTGCTCCGATGGTACCCGCATCCAATCTGGCTTTGCAGAAAACGGCGACCGCCTCCTCGGCTGAGGCCAATACCCTATCGGCATCAAATGCCTTCGACGGCAGCCTCGCGACTCGCTGGGCGAGCGGTTACAACGACAACGAATGGCTACAGGTCGACCTCGGCGCGTCCTACAACGTCAGCAGAGTCAAACTCGTATGGGAGGCGGCTTACGGCAGCCAGTACCAGATCCAGGTTTCTGACGACGGCGCGACCTGGCACTCCGTCTTTAGCCAGGCCAATGGCGCGGGAGGCACCGAAGATCTCACCAACCTGATCGGAACGGGACGCTACGTCCGGATGCAAGGGGTAAAGCGCGCCACCACCTGGGGATACTCGCTTTACGAGATGGAGGTTTACGGTAGTTTGGCGTCGCCGGTAACCATTAACTCACCGGGAACGCAGAACTCCGTCGCAGGATCTCAGGTCTCCCTGCAGATCAACGCAACCGACTCGAGCGCCTCACCCCTGCCCTTGACCTATTCCATCAGCGGGCAGCCCCCTGGTCTATCCATCAATCAATCGACCGGTTTGGTGAGTGGCAGCCCAACGACGCAAGGAACCTCGCCCAACGTCCAGATAACCGCGAGTAATGCCCACGGCAGCGCCACCACGACGTTTAGTTGGACAATTGGTCAGGCAGCGCCTCCGCCAGCGATCTTGCTGTCTTCCCAAAAGACCGCGACGGCTTCGTCGGTGGAGGCCAACACCCTGGTCGCGAGCAACGCCTTCGACGGCAGCCCCTCGACACGCTGGGCCAGCGGGTACACCAACACCGAATGGCTGCAGGTCGATCTCGGGGCAACCCACACGATCAGTCGCGTCAGGCTGGTCTGGGAAGCAGCCTATGGCCGCCAATACCAAATCCAGGTTTCCAACGATGGCACGACCTGGACATCCATCTTCACGCAATCTGCTGGAACGGGCGGAACCGAAGATCTTACCGGCCTGAGCGGAACCGGCCGTTACGTCAGGATGCAGGGAGTGCAACGCGGCACGGCATGGGGTTATTCGCTTTACCAGATGGAAGTATACGGAAACTGACAAGGGCGACTGGATCGTCCCATAAGCGCCATTGAAAATGGCGGTTTCAGCGCGCATCCGGGCATTCCTCGCGATGCGCGCTGAACTTTCCCCGCTCCGCTGCCGTTCCATCTGTCGATTTAATGTCCCATCAAACGACGCCCCCGGTCCGCACGAAGAGCTTTCCTCAACGGTTCGTCGAGACATCGGCGTCAGGATGGGGTGACGACCTCGGAATACAGCCTCGCGTATTGACTCACCATAACCGAGATTTCAAATTTCGTTTCCACATCGCTTCGTGCTCTCGAGGCGATGATATCCGCTTCCGGCGTCCCTACCATAGACAGTGCCTCGGCCAGAACAGCCGACAATGCCGAGACGCTATTTTCCTTGAACAGGAAGCCATTGACCCTGTCGGTAATCGCATCCCGATTTCCGTCTATATCCGTGGCCAGGCAGATCAAACCGGACGACATTGCCTCCAGCAAGGCCAGCGAGAATCCCTCCAGCGATGACGGCAGACAATATACATCGGCCGCCATAAGATACTCCTCGACATTATCCTTCCTGCCTAGCAACAAAACGTCATTCTCCAGCCTCAGCGTCGCCACGAGCTCCTGGAGAGACGCTTTGTAATCTTTGTATCCCTCGCCCACGATCAGCAGAACAGCCCTACCCGGCAATCCGGCTTGGTGGAAACTTTCAATGAGCAGTTTGAGATTCTTGCCAGGATCCAGCCTTCCGTGAAAAATAATAACAGCCTTATCCAATGACAAGCCGAGGCTTTGCTTTTGCGCCGGCTTATCAAGCGGCGTGCAAAATCGAAACCGCGACGTGCTAATACCATTAAATACCAGGCTGACCTTATTCTTCTGGATTCCCGCCAGCGATTCCGCCTCAGCCGCTATCTTTGAACTGATTGCGACATACTGACTCGCATACCTCAACACCCGCATCAACGCCGAGGGCTCTTTCCCGTCAAGTATCTCTTGATTCAAACGACTCAACCGACTATGTCCAGTCACCACTACCGGAACCCTCAACAACAGCCCCGCAAGGATTGTTATAGCGCTGGTCCCGTAATACGTGTGCGCGTGAAAAAGATCATAGCGGCGCCCAAGAGAAATCAACTTAACAAAAAACCTGACCAGATTAAAATATCTAAATACTCTGCCATTGCGCTCTCTTCCACCGAACCGGAATGGATTGACCCTAATAACAGCATAAGAAACGCCTTCGGGCGTTTCCAGGGACTCTTCCTCCGGCAACCACGACTTGTTCGCAGATTCCAGCGTGTAATCGCTCGCAAAAGTCAGAACATCATTTTTGTACTCATCGCCTGCGTTGATGCTCTCGACCAATTGCCGAGCCATATTCTCGGCTCCACCAGCCACCGGAAAATATTGATTGATCGTCGTGAGAATTCTAATCATGCTTCTGCGGACCTTGGCTTAAGGAAGGTTGCTATCAATGAAATATCTTTAAATCCTCGGGATCCAACCCGACAAGCGAACATCCTTGTGGGATGGACAAAAACCGGCCCAGGGTGACTCGCAATACCGTTAAGTTAAGGAAAAGCGTCACCCCGGCAGGGATTGCCGGGGTCCAGAAGCCACGGATGACGTGGGCGTCTCACGTCCATGTAACTGGATTCCGGCAGTCCATACCGGAATGACGGCTTAACTTAACGGCATTGGGGTGACTCAGGGAGTTGGCCCTAGCAGCCAAGACCGAGCATCAGTACATTAGCCCATTCCGCAAGGATGAGGGCCGTGCTTTGAGCAAGTTTCCATGCCAGGCTCGATGCTGCTGAATTGACTGTCGTATCCGACCGTTCTTTCCCCATTGCCGCAGGGCTCGAGTTGCTCGTGACCGCTCTCAAGGCGACAGGCCGTAAACGACGGTGACGACCACTCGGGCGGTCTTGTCGACGGTGGATTTGTCGTAGGTGCCACCGTAGTTTTCATCGCCCACCTCGCCGCCGACCGGCAGGATGTAGAAAGCGCCCTGGGAAGCGGAGCGGATCGGGCCGATCTTGACGTCTTCGTCCTTGACGAACTCCTGCGCGCGCGCCTTGGCGTTCCGGGTCGCGGCACCGATCAACGACATTTTTACCTCCTCCAACTGACTCACCAGATAGGATGGGGAAGGCGCCGATAGGGGGTGGTTGTCCGCGAGCAGTTGCAGCAGGTCCTTGCTGGCGGCGGTAATTTTGTCCATGTCCCTGCTTGCGATACGGATCTCCTGCACGGCATCGAAACCGTGCTGCACCCGCCGCTGTTGTCCGTTGTCCAGATACTCTTCGTCGTAGTGTGGTCGAACCGATTCATGTCCCTCTTGCCGGCTGGCCGCATCCAATCCGTGGGTGTCGAGGAA